>NZ_JAAHHE010000239.1:0-9515 GCF_010692525.1 Moorena sp. SIO3B2 | reverse complement strand
GTTGCCGCCAGCGGGATGATTACTGCCAATACCCTTGTACCGGTTTCAAAGCATTTGGAAATGCTGAAAACGATTGGGTTGTGACCTAGATTGGGCAACTATCGTCAGCCGTCAGCCGTCAGCCGTCAGCCGTCAGTGGTCAGCCGTCAGTGGTCAGCCGTCAGCCGTCAGCAGACTTAACTCAGATTAAACCAATGCTTACCTCTTTTATTAAAAAGCACCTCAAGTAGCGTGCGCATTAGCTGATAGCTGATAGCTGATAACTGATAGCTGATAGCTGATAGCTGATAGCTGATAGCTTACCTATAACTAAGGATCACCAACTAGCAAAAAAGCAGCCCAATAATAGGGATGGGTAAAGCTTTGTTTTCCAAATCCTGACAATTCTGAGGATAAAGCAATTTTCTTGCCAGAGCTATATAAGTGATCATTCTCGATCCGGACATTGCCTCGAATCATTGCCAACTGTGCCTGTCGCAAGGCTTCAGTTTTACTCGGTGTCTTGTTCAACTGACGGTAAAACTCTGTAGTCAGCCCCAGAGCCCCTTGGTCACTGACAGACCAAAGGGTTGCTAGAGTGGAGTCAACCCCTGCCTGAAAGGCTGAGCCAGCAAAACCTAGCTCTGCTTCCCGATTTCCCAAAGCGGTTTGGCAAGCGCTGAGTACCAACAACTCTACCGATGGCTCAGAAAACAGATTTTCCACTTGATCGAGCCCCAGTTTTTCGTCCCACATTTGAATATAAGAATTTTCAGGAGCTCCCTGATTAAACTGAGCATGGGTAGCTAAGTGAATGATGCCAAATTTCCGTTTTTTTCGTTGAGCCTTTAAATTTTCCAGAGTGAAGCTTTCGTTGAGAAAATAGTTACCTTTCCACAGTTTGTTGATAATTGTTTGTAACTCGACTTTTACCCAAGGCAAATCCTGTTTATCAGAAAATTGGGAGGCTCCCATCGCCAGCAGTCGCAAGGATTGAACATGGGTAAACCGAGAATAGGTCAAACTAAGGCTAGGCACCAGGCTGACACTATAATTTTCCACTAGATAATTCTTTTGATCGTGGAGAGCAGCCAGGGGTAGGGAGCGCAACCCCTGATCCATGGCAAATATCAGGCTCTCGATCTTATTAGCTTTTAACTCAGCCTCCAACGGTCCGATCAGCCATTGGTAAAGTTGCTGAGCTGGTTTGAGATAATCCTTATCATCCAAGCTTCGGGGATTTATCAGTGTTCGATGAAAGGTCCTAGTCACAGCTAGGACTTCAGCACGATTTGCGTTATAGACTCGCCGCAGAATTGGATTACCGTCTGCTGTGATCAGCAACAGTTCTAGCTGGTCATCGTTTTGTTGTAAGCATTTTTCCGGTTCTAAAGGTAGATCAGAGGGTCGGTAACCAAATCTTCGGTCAATTTCGGCTGCTGGGATTGCTGGAGTTTGGCATCGAGTTCCTGGTAATGTCAGGGAGTTTTGGACAAAACTGACATAAATAACCCCAGTCTTGAGACCCTTCTCCCGCTCAAGCTCACGAATGCGATCGCGCACATCATTCTGAGTAGAAATTTTGGTCTTGAGCTGTCGCAGAAAGTATGCCTGATATTCTTCTGTGAAGGCTTTTTCTATGCCATAGACTAGGTCACTTCTAACGGTCGCCTCCAGTGTGATTGGTTGCTCTACCAATGGTGGAACCTCTGGCGGTGTTATTGATGAGTTATCCGGTGTGGGGATTTTTGAGTCTACCTGTTGTGAAACTGTTAGATCATCCGGTAGTAAAACCGTTACATTCTCTGGTGGTGTACCTGTGCCATCATCCGGTGGTGTGACTGTGCCATCATCCGGTGGTGTGACTGTGCCATCATCCGGTGGTGTGACTGTGCCATCATCCGGTGGTGTGACTGTGCCATCATCCGGTGGTAGAACTGTTACATCATCCGGTGGTGTAACTGTGCCATCATCCGGTGGTGTGACTGTGCCATCATCCGGTGGTGTGACTGTGCCATCATCCGGTGGTGTGACTGTGCCATCATCCGGTGGTGTGACTGTGCCATCATCCGGTGGTGTACCTGTGCCATCATCCGGTGGTGTGACTGTGCCATCATCCGGTGGTAGAACTGTTACATCATCCGGTGGTGTGACTGTGCCATCATCCGGTGGTGTGACTGTGCCATCATCCGGTGGTGTGACTGTGCCATCATCCGGTGGTGTAACTGTGCCATCATCCGGTGGTGTGACTGTGCCATCATCCGGTGGTGTGACTGTGCCATCATCCGGTGGTGTGACTGTGCCATCATCCGTTGGATCTCCCGGATTAATAGTAATCTCTCCTTCCGTACCTCTGAGAGCATCTAACCGTGAGTTAGATTCTATTTGTTCTCGTATTGCTTCTGCATCAGCTTCGCTAGTAATGTCAGGAGCGAAGACTATGATATCACCACCATTGCCACCCCTCTGAGCTTGTGTGTTGATCTCAATATTCTCAAAGTTAACATTGTTTGAATCTGGAACGTTAAAGGTTAAGTTACCAGAATCTCCACCGTTTGATGCCTCGGTGATAATTGTGAGAGTCTCACCATTTACCTCAATGCTTCCCTGTGCAGTTTCCAAGGTTACATCACCAGAATTACTACCCCCTGTTTCTGTCGTCCTGATCGTGGTAACATCCGGACGATCATTATTACGGAATATAATGTCGTCTTGAGCTGATAAGATTACGGGTCCAGCATCACCTAAGATTACAGGTGCAGCATCACTCGGATTAGAACTTGTATCGATATCACCAATAGTGATACTCCCTTCAGGTAAATTCTGTTCAAGATTAGAGAATTCTGTCCCTTCTACGGTGACTGATTGATTAGGATCAAAATTAACTGGATTACTCAATTGATCCTCACTCAAACCTGCTCGCAAAATCAGAGAGCGGCTTTGGGTCAAATTATCAAAATCTGGATCTGAAGTGGGAATCGAGCCAGTGGTGTCTGGCTGTGTGATCTTGATATTTCCCCCCTCAATACTTCCAGTAGACTCTACTTTCAGAGAAGCTCCTGTATAATCGCCAAATTTTACATCGCCTCTAGAGATAATAATCGGGTCATAGAAGCTCAGAAAATTACCTGGTTTACCGGATAAATTCAGAATCGAGAAACTACCACCACTAGCAAAGTGAGCATCTCCGGAAATAATCCCATCACTAACTAAACTGAGATTACCCCCACTCTGAAAGGGTGTCTTGGGATGATTCAGTGCCAGAATATCAATGCCTAAATCCCCCTGAATGTAGAGGTCTCCTCCCGCTATAGCATTGAAGGGATTCTCAACAGTATCCCTTACCACCACTTTATTCTGGGCAAGTAGGTTTAAATCTCCCGTGGTAGACAGCTGGCTTTCTACTAGAGTCAGGTTATTGTTGGCGGACAGGGTTGCAGTCTCTGCCGTTACTTCCTTTGCCGCTACATCCCCAGACTCCAAAGTGATGCCTGAATCCTGCAACGTTACAGTACCATCACCATTATCCTTGAATTCTGTGGCATGACCTACATCAGGGCCAGTTAAAAGTTCAGGCAATTGCACAGGTGTCAAGGATTGTTGGTCAGTGAGTAGGGGGTGAATTTCCAAATTCAGCAAGTGCCCCTCTTGGGTAATTTTCACTAAACTTTCCCCTGGTACAGCAGCTACCGTAATTTTTCCCTCTTGTGCTGCCAGTTCTCCAGTACTGATCACAGTGCCACCCAGTAAGGTTAGGTTATTTCCTGGTGTCACCTCTAGCTGGCCCTGATTGATAATGGCTCCTGGTGTACCTAATGTCTCGAACCTAAATACACTAGGTGTTCCAATTAAGGACAAGTAGTCGTTGTCACCAAAGGCACTAAACCAATTATTATCACCAAAGCCAATATCTGTAGCGGTGGTAGCGGTTAATGATCCTGGAATGTTCAGCTGGGCATCGGCACCAAAAATTATCCCCGCTGGATTCATTAAAAACAGGTTGGCGTTGCCCCCTGTGACTTGGATGAGACCGTTAATCACTGAAGCGTTGCCACCTGTAACCCGATTGAGAATGTTTTTGATACCGGGTTGAGACAAAAAATTAACAATTTGGTCTTGGTCTAAACCAAACTCCTGAAAGCTGTGAAATAGATTAGAGCCATCACCTGATTGAGTACCTCCGTCAATATCAAAGCGATTACCATCTTGGATAACTTCCGTGTCAGTGGTGTGATCGGCTTGAATCGGCTGTGCTATTGTCGGTATAACCCAAAGAGGTCCTGCCAACACATAGAGGACGCTCAGGGATTGACTAATTCTACTCACAGCTAATTTCATCTGGCTTATTCGTAAAATCTTTTTTATTTCGTTATCTTAATCGGTTTTAATTTTAAATTTAAATTGCTGGATACTTAACAAAATTAATCGAATCTTTTATTATATAGTTAAATTTATTGCAATCTTGATAAATTAGGTTTGGCAGTAGTTAAAAACTTCACAAAGCTCTGGTCATCTTTATCAAAAAAATACAAACAAATACTAGAGTAGTGGTAAGATTACCCTTATATTTCTACCGTGAAATAAATAATGTAAAATTTGGATTTATTCGTAGAAATTTACCAAATATTATCGTTTTCACAACTCATTTATTATTGTTATCATTAATGGCAATATCAAAAACTATGTCAGTAATCAGCTAAAGGCCTTTGGCCACGCTACGCGAACAGCAGTCAGCTTTGCTGCTAATACGTAAGCAATCAGCAATCAGCAATCAGCAATCAGCTATAATTAATCAGCAATCAGCAATCAGCTATCAGCTATCAGCGCTTTTCATAACTATGAGGTAGATAGGATTTTTTACCTATTACCTATTACCTATTACCTATTACCTATTACCTAGGCGTTGCTGATTATGCGTATGGTTTTGCCCCCCTAGCCCCCCAATTCTGGGGGGAACAAAACTATCAAAGTCCCCCATAATTGGGGGATTTAGGGGGCTTCAATCAAACCAAATGATCGCGCATTCATTCCTTAATTCAGCAACGCCATTACCTATTACCTATTACCTTGTTTTAAGCTGACCACTGACCACTGACCGCTGACCGCTGACCGCTGACCGCTGACCACTCTGGTTAATCACTTCCCAAATAGTGCCTGGAATTTTCGGTTACGCTAATAGGTGATGCGGTTTCTAGCCTAATCAGGTAAACAGCATTTTTTCCCGATTCCCGACTCCCGACTCCCGATTCCCGATTCCCGACTCCCGATTCCCAACTCCCGACTCCCGACTCCCGACTCCTATACCACGAAAAGGGATATGATGGTAAGTTAACCGAATTTGATCTGAAATGTTCGAGAGTCAAACCATTGCTGCGATCGCAACAGCAGTTGTACCCCAACAAGGGAGTATCGGTATTGTGCGACTGTCAGGAAGAGATGCGATCGCAATTGCCCGTACTTTATTCCAGGCACCGGGGCGTCAGGCTTGGGAGAGTCACCGGATTCTCTACGGCTATGTGCGTCATCCCAAAACCCAACAGCTAGTGGATGAGGCATTGCTGCTAATTATGCAAGCTCCCCGTTCCTACACTCGTGAAGATGTGGTAGAGTTCCATTGCCACGGTGGGATCATGCCTGTACAAAAAGTGTTGCAATTGTGCCTAGAACAAGGAGCGAGATTAGCACAGCCAGGAGAATTTACCCTGCGGGCATTTTTGAATGGGCGTTTGGATTTGACTCAAGCAGAAAGTGTTGCTGACTTAGTGGGGTCTCGCTCCCCAGCAGCGGTTCAAGCGGCCCTAGCTGGGTTGCAGGGCAAGCTCGCCACACCCATTCGGGAAGCTAGAGCTACTTGCCTGGATATTTTGGCAGAAATTGAGGCTCGAATTGATTTTGAGGAGGATTTACCGCCCCTTGATCAAGGCGCAATTGTAGCTCAACTTAACAATATCTTAACAGAAGTATCCCAACTATTAGCCACAGCGGATCAAGGTGAGCTATTGCGCACAGGTTTAAAAGTGGTAATCCTGGGGCGACCCAATGTCGGAAAATCCAGTTTATTGAATGCCTGGAGTCGATGCGATCGCGCTATTGTCACTGACCTTCCTGGTACCACTAGAGATGTAGTAGAATCCCAGTTAGTAGTTGGGGGAATTCCGGTACAGGTGCTCGATACAGCAGGAATTCGGGAAACGGCTGACCAAGTGGAGAAGATTGGAGTAGAGCGATCGCGTAGTGCAGCGATGGCGGCTGACTTAGTATTACTGGTGATTGAAGCAACCACTGGCTGGAGTGCAGGAGACCAGGAAATTTACCAACAGGTGCAAGAACGTCCGGTAATTCTAGTAATTAACAAAACTGACCTAGCCAGTGATAAGAGTGAATCTACCCTATGCTATCCTAATACTATAGAGCAAGTAGTGAAGACAGCGGCTGCCTACAATCAAGGGATTGATGCTCTGGAGAAGGCAATTCTTGAGGCAGTAAATCGTGGCAACCTGCAAGCCGCTGATTTAGATTTAGCGATTAACCAACGACAAGCTGCTGCGTTGACCCGGGCGAAAATGTCTCTTCAGCAAGTGCAAGAAACTATTGCAAAAGAGTTACCCTTAGATTTTTGGACGATAGATTTGCGTGGAGCAATTCAAGCCTTGGGAGAAATTACAGGAGAGGAAGTAACCGAATCAGTGCTTGACCGCATTTTCAGCCGTTTCTGTATTGGGAAGTAATATTAAGTTTGTTTGATTACTTGTAAGCATTCAGCCGTCAGCTATCAGCTAAAGGCCTACGGCCACGCTACTTGAGGTGCTAATGCGCTACTGTTCGCGCAGCACCTCAAGTAGCGCAATCCCTGCTAAAGGTCTGTGGCCACGCTACGGGAACAGTTTATGCCCATAGCGTACGTTACTAATGGTGCTTTTGAATAAAATAAGCTGTTCGCGTAGCGTGAGCTTTTAGCTCACGGCTGACGGCTGATAGCTGAATGCTTACGATTACTTATCTTATTACTGGGCTGCTAATGGATAGTGAATAATGGGTAATCAGCAAAAGGCAATTATCCATTATTCACTATTTTTTACCTCTTCCCTCTTACCAGCTCTGTTCGCGTTCGCGCAGCGTCTGGCTCTGCCAGTAAGCGTGGCTCACGGCCTTAGCTCCCTAAAAACCTCACCCAAATCAGAATTGCTCTAAAACTTAGAGACTATTTATAAAGTAAATCTTAAGAAATATAGAGTACTTAATAGGGGTGAGTTAAGGCAGACAGCTCTCGCTACAGGTGAGCTTTTAAAGTACTCGCCGCCTATCTCACCCTACGCAATAATTTAAGCTTTATTTAACTTTAACTAACTTTAACCTTTATTTAACAAAAAGTCTCTAAGAGACTGAATCTAGAAGCTTGTCTTAAATGCTAAAAGCTTGACTATGACTACAGCCCCCCTTAATAAGCTGTTACACACTTAACTGGCTAGCTGGCGTAGATAGTAGATGGGGAGAGGGTTTTGAGGTTTTTTTCTAATTGGAAAATAGGCAATTTAAGCGATGCAGCAAGGGAACAGGCGGTTTCCCCCATGAGCGACGGCATCAAGAAAATGCACAGCAGCTTAAGAGGGAAACTTTGAACAGATGAAAGTCCCCCGTGGCATAAATGGCAAAACCTCTGGTTGAGAAACACCCTTATATATCACGAATCCATTGTAATTACTTAATAATTAGTTGTTTTATATTTTATTATGTGTTTTTTTTTTAAAAAATGTAAACAAGTAACCAGTATTGAATTTATTTCCCCTATAGTTAATTTTTGTCAGCCTTATAAAAAAAAGGAGTTTTGATGTTAACTGCTCAGGCAATTAAAATGCCCGAATTTGATAAATCAATTACTGATTATCAGAACTTACTGGAGCAAAACAACTTTATTTATGTGGAAACTGAAGACCCCAATTTTGACTGGATCGAATTTTCAAAATTGGTCACAGGTGGTGAGTTAATCCTGCAATATGGGCAACCGATTTTCTATGTCAGATATGAACCAGAATTGATGAAATTTTCCGATGCCAGAGGTGAAAGGCGTTTGCTTCCTCATACAGAAGCCAGCGATTATCAAACCCCACCGAACTATCTAGTGCTTTGGTGCAAAAAGCCTTCTGATTGTGGTGGTGGGATGACCACGTTGGCTTATGTGGAAGGATTCCTGAAGACTCTTACGGAAGAAGAAAAGAAAAAACTCATGGAGACTCGACACCATTTTGGTGCCACCAGGGGAGTCCACGCCAACCGCACCAAGGGAGCAATTCATCCGATCCTGTCATTTGAGGGTAAGAAGCCTGTTTTCCGCTTTTCTTGTAACTATATTAAATACGGTGACTACAGCCCCGATCCAGAGAACCTAAAGCCCTTTACTCCCGAGCCGTTTTTGGGAGAAATTGCCGACCGATTTCTAGCGTATTACGAAGAAAATCACATGGCTATTCGGATGAACCAATACTCATTGTTGCTTTGGGACAACAAATGTATAGCACATTCAAGAACCACCTATAGCGATCCCACTCGAGAACTACAACGCATCTTCTTACGGAACTCCTAAGGCTGAAAGCCCCGTGTTTTTAAACCGGGGATGAAAGACCGTAGCGACTTGAGTCGCCGAGTTGACAATACCTTGGCGCTAGGGTGTAATTAAAGCAATTAAAGCATAGGGTACAGGCTGAGAAACCGCAGGCTGAGCCGGGAGAGAGACCCGTAACTTACCGACCTGAAAGTAGTAATGCCCGGAGGGCTTGAAGTTACCGTAAGTAGAGTGGAGCCTTTATAGTCGGCAGGTTATGCAGCATAGGGAAAAGGTTTTGTAGTAAGGCTCCACTCTACTAAGGTTTCGTCTCTGGGAAAATCCTCCTTAAAAACCCAATCATCAATTAACCGTTGGTGTGTGAACCCAGCAAGATAACAACTTGAAATTGAACGGTACGGCGGGGCACGCCGGAACCAAGTGAAACAGGGAAGTAACGGACTTTCTAAGGCACTTCTCAATAAGTAGCTGAACGCTATCGCGAGACTAGCCCGCTGGGTCTTTCGTGAGCTGAACTGAAATCTTAGTCTTGACGGGATTTCGGCTTAGATATTGCCATTTGGACACGAAGGTTTAAGGCCGGTCAAAGATCATGGAATCCCCGTCTTTTTAAAGCGGGGAGTGTCAAGCTAACTGTCAGCTTAAGAGTTAAGTGTTAGCTGACTAATGTAGCTGACTAATGTAGCTGAGTCATGACATCCTGGCGATTCCTACCCTAGGATTTGGTGAGTTGATGAAAAGAGAAATGGGTGAGGGGGTGAGTAGGAATCGCCACCAGTTGAAAGGTAAGTAGCAGAACCTTGAGGTAGCTTGCGGAAAGCATCACGTATAACACTAATGAGGATAATCTCATGAGAATCTTCAATCAATTGGAATCCAATGTGCGAAGCTACTGCCGTTTATTTCCCACGGTGTTTAAGAAAGCACAAGGAGCTGTTCTAGAAGATAAAGAAGGTATTAAGTACATTGACTTTCT
>NZ_JAAHHE010000238.1:6667-9533 GCF_010692525.1 Moorena sp. SIO3B2 | reverse complement strand
AGTTATTGGTGATTTACTCAAGCCTGTGAACAGCAATCTTGGTTAGTGATTGTAGCCCAAAATCGAGTGTCAGATTAGTCGTAATTAGAGATTATAGCAAGTCAATTACCCATGAGGTAAAAATTTCTGGGTTAATGGGAGCAGGGACTTCGGAGCAGGGAGCAGGTGCGAGGCAAAAGGCAAAAGGCATGCATGCTAGAGGCAAGAGATGAAAAAGATTGTGTACCTCATCGCTATGATAAAAGCTATAGTCCATCGTGAAGGAAGTGCTTGCCCTGCTGGAGAAGTTTCGTAGGTTGGGACATAAGTTGACTAGCTGATTATCCCATTTTGCCAAAGCTTGGACGACTTGAATCTGGACTTAATGAGAACCCGATGATCAGTGTTGACCTTAAAACTATCTATAAATTCCTAGTTTACAAAAAAAGATATGTGTACAGTTAAATGGAGCGCGATTGTGTGTTTTAGTATATAACAGCTCCTAAGGTAGTGGTCGTACAAGCAAGTGATAAGCTACACCGACTTCAGTACATAACACCGCCTGGTCTGGCATATACTCATCTTGAACCGAGCTATTTTGTACCCAATAGATAGCCGGGCTGATTGGAGTCAATTCCCCACCGGGTGCATCTCATTTTTGCTGTTTGATCCGGTGGTGCGTATCGGGGCCGACAATACCCGCGCTGGCATTGAGGTATATAATGACGGCGAGCCGCCCTGATGCTGCTGGCGAATTCGTGAAACCCGAATTGCTGCCGTAATCGGCTCCCCTCTCCCAAGGTGGGGAGAGGGGCTGGGGGTGAGGGCTGATGGGGCTTCAGGGTAAGTTTATGAAATATTTCGCCTACAGCATCCGCCCTTAACGCACCCTACGTTATATAATTTCCTAGATGAGATGCACCCAACCCCACCTAGCTTTGGTTAGGCAATTTTGACAAAACGGAAGTTCCGATTAAACCCAACCTTCATAGTATGATCTGATTATTTCTGATGTTAATAGAGCAAATTGCGTCAGTACAGGTTTTAGATCAGGCTTTTGCCTGGGTTTGTGATTCTCGCGCCCACTATCACTTTAATGGGGATATTTGGCATCAATGGCGGTGGTGGCATCAGAAAAAAAACCAAATACAAGGGTTGATTCGCTCTGGTCGCTATCGGTTTCGAGAATTACGTCAGATCCGGGCAATTGACCGCATCTTTGAATGGTGGCACTCTCAGGATGCCCTGGTTTTGAAGGCGATATCGATTGTGCTCACCGCACACCTGTTACCCCATTTATCGCCCCGTTGTTTTCATTTGGCTGGTACTGGGGGAATCAAGGGGGCAGTTAGAGATGTTTTGGCCCATTTATGGGAAAATAAGTTTGTGTTTCGGACTGATGTTCAGCGGCTTATATGCCAGTATTAATCATCACATCTTAATGAAGATTGTTAAGCAGTATGTTAACGATGAGAAGGTTTTGGCGTTGCTTTGGGGCTATTTACGGCGTTATGTGTCCGATGGGGGAAAGTTCGTTGATATTGAACAGGGGATCTCCTTGGGCTGTCCAATGTCTCCCATGATGGGGGCTTGATTTCTGAAACCGTTAGAGGATAGGATGGCTGAACTAGGCGGTTTTTCTGCCCGGTTTATGGACGTAGTGGTAATCCTTGCCCCCACTCGCTGGAAGTTGCGGAAGGCGATTAAAGCGGTGAATCAGGTCATGAATGACCTACAGGTTGAAAAACACCCCGATAAGACCTTTATTGGACCGATCGCACGGGGGTTTGATTTCTTGGGGTATTTCTTCTGTGGTCAGGGGTTAAGGATTGCGAAAAAAACCATTGAACGGATGCTGGACAAAATTTCTCGGCTTGATGAGCAAGGTGCGGATGTAATCCGGATTGAGAAGTATGTCCGACGCTGGTGGCAATGGGTTAAGGGTGGCGTTGATGGGTTGGTTGATTCGGTTTCCTTCCTCAACACGGCTTACGTAGTGTGTGTACGTTTTTGGATGGTCTTTTGCTCGGTTTCACTCATCATGGCTCATTTGAAGACTGGTAATGGTTGATAGCTGTTCGGTCTTGAACAATGGTCTGGGTTTGTGTACATTACCTACCATCGCCTCCTTAACCCAATGGGGAAAACTGATTCTTTTTTTAATGTAAAGTGCTGTTCTTGTATAGGAAACTTGGTTCCATGCTTTCTCGCTTTTTTCCTGGCTTTATTTCGGCTTTTTGTATAAGCTTACAAGTATGGTTAGGTTATGGTTTCTCTGTGCCTGCTGCACACGCCGATTTGATCATCAGAGGGACCAATAACTCAGACGCGACGGCTTTCGTGCTCTCTTGCCATCTCGACGACCATCTTGATGACGACATTGACAATTACGAGCACGATTCCGAATTTGCCTGGGATGTTTTTTTTCCCGATAATGTGCTACGACCTAACACCTATATGATGACTGGTGCGAGTTATTGTGCGGCGATCCGAAGCTCTTCCGACCCGGACCTGATTTATCCTTTCGGGGTCTGGATTGCACCTAATACAAAGGACACAAAGTTCGTGAGAAAACCTGTTGTCGGGCGCGATTCCATTCTACCTAGTCAAACGGCTAACCTTGTTGTTACAAAAAACCATGTTTGGACTATCGGAAAATCCGGCCATGATTTTATTTGTCGTGATTATATTAATAATCGCGATCTCACACTCGAACCTTGCGGTTTTGTCAGGGATGATGATTACGATGGCCTTCGGTTGACTGTTAAAAAAACGGGTCAGCTTCTGATCAACCCCGTTTATTCAAATTAGGTGAAATGGTCTACCCCGGACTTTAACCATCTCAGGTTAGGGTTAACGGGGTTTACCAGATCTTCGTTCGGACTCG
>NZ_JAAHHE010000238.1:0-5978 GCF_010692525.1 Moorena sp. SIO3B2 | reverse complement strand
CGGCCTATTGATGTCCGTTTTTACTATAATTATCCCGGTTCCGGCGTGGACCGCCGTTCCTTTTTAAACTTTTTCTGTGCATAGCTTGGTTCTCACACCGATTGGTAGTCGTTCGCGATGCGTGGCAATCTGCCAATGATTGGTAGATTATGGAGGTCTTTGCATTCCCTCCGGGCTTTACTACTTTTTGGTCGCTCTGTGGCGGGTCTCTCTCCCGGTTCCGCTTCGGGATTTCTTCCAGTACCCTTTTTCCCTATTATACCAAATGAAATTGAAAAGTGCAAACCTTAACCCCGTCCTTCAAGGACGGAGTTTTAGACCAAATGTTTTTGATTACTTCATTCTTTGTGACTTAGGGTTTTGTGATGGGTTTCCGGGTCAACATCCTCGTGGGTAAATTTCTGGTACGCCCATTGCTATTTAGTTAGGTTTGTCCGGTTCTGTCTGAACCATCGCTTTTTCTTTTTTTTTATTGTTCACCCGTTTCGAGTTACTCTTTTCGTGGTGCCCTAGCCGCTCATGGAATCCTTCTTTTTATTTCCTGAATATACCTCCAACCACCTTCGGGTACTGGCCTTTTTTCAAAATATTACCCTGGTGTATTTTGGTTTTTTTATCGATTGGCGATTGGATTATAGGGAGCCGTGAGGTGTGATTTAACTTTCTCATGTCACCCTCTGACGGTTTCACTCATGATGCATCTGTTCCTGATTAACCAGGGGATTTTATCCAGGTTTCGTGTTTGTACTGCCCAGCGGATTTATTGAATGTACCACCAAGGTCTGGTTTATCCTATTGAGATGTCAGGCTCTTGGGCTTCTTCAATCTTTCCCTGTCGGCATCTTTCTAATATGAATCCTAACTACTGCGCAGGTTTTTATTTGGACTTTTATTCCTTTGTTGAGCTGGGTTGTTTTTTTGAACCCTTTGATGTTGATGCCAAAACCAACTTGCGTCATTGCTATACCAGTGTTACTCTTTCGTCATGCTCTTATCGGTGTTGTATTTGCCTAGGATGCAATTAATACCCTATATAATATTTTAAATTGATCGGAATCGGTAGCCATGTGTATCCTGAACCATGGTTTTTTTTATACCAACTATTATGATTTTTTTTATTACTATTTAACCTCCGCGATTCACTAGAGCTCAATATAACAAAGTACTTGGTCGAATCGAACAGCGCCATGTCTGTATTTGGTTAGATCTTGATTGTTTCAGTCCTTGGCCTGGACTAACGACTTTGATTAATGTTCAATCAGTTTGACAGGGGTTTACACAAATTGTTTTTGAAGTGACTACTCTTACTCGTTATTTTCTTTCTTCCATATGTTTAACCGCCCAGGAATTTGCTGAACGGATCCTTGGATATTGGGCTGTCGAGAATAAAGTTCTCTTTTAATTCACTGGTCCTGTTGGCTTAGATAAATCCTGAATCCGCACTAACCCACTCCCTTTCATGATTACTATTGCTCGCAATTAAACTCTCAATTTATACCGTGACCACAGGGAAATAAAACATGGCACAAGCTCATCCACTATGTTCTTTTGGTCATGACACCCAAAAGCATCTTTAAAGAATGATTTAGCCCTGATTTACCTGTCCGGTTTTTTGGTATTTTTTAAAGGCTTCCCTAACCGCAGTGCCAGCCTCCAAAATCGCTATAGATTTGATTTGATCAGGTACTGCCAAGCACCATTCGGGGAGGTCATTTAAAATACCAGTTTTGATAGCTTTCCAGTATGCTTTAACTTCGCCATCCTCAAGTATTTTGACAGTCTTATTAAATACGTAACGGGACACTCCTTTCCACTGTCGGACAATCCCACCTTGCTCAGCACTAACGAATAGCCGGATCTTTTTTGATTTTTGCCCCGTACTTCCTGAGTCCGTGGACGCGACAGGAGAAGACGTGAATGATAGACAGAAGATCTGCGGTAAGGGCTTGTTAAAAAACAACTTCATGGTTTTAGAATTAGACAAGGGAGTCTAATATCAGAACCGGAGTACTCACATGGGGAGGCAAAACATTAATCAGTGCAAGTGTTGGGAGTGTCAGCAGGGAAACAAAAGCATCCAAAAGCAACATCAGCAACTCAATCTGTTGATGAGCCGCCTGGATGAACAGCAACGGCGATGGCTAGCGGCTTTAGAAGCGCAAAAGTTAGGGCATGGGGGGACTCAGAGGATCAGTGAGGTCACAGGGTTAGATATCAACACGATTCGACGAGGGCGACGAGAACTTGATCAGGGGTTAGTCAATCGTCCAACAGAGCGAATTCGATTGGCAGGGGGTGGACGCAAACGGGTAGAAAAAAACTCGAAGGAGTCTCGGCAAGCTTGCAAGCAGTAGTAGAAGCAGATGTAGCAGGAGACCCAAGTGGTGCTTGCAAATGGATTCGTCAGAGTTTGCGGAGCATCAAAGCTAGGTTGACCAGTATCGGGTTTCTGGTGAGTCATACCAGCATTCGACGACTGTTGAAACAGTTGGGCTATTCCCTCAAAGCAAACCGCAAGTCGGTTGCGACCACCCAGCATCCGCAGCGTGACCAGCAATTCCGTTACCTGGAGCGAGTCAAGGAACGTTTTATCAAAGCCGGACATCCGGTGCAAGCGTGTCGATACCAAGAAGAAAGAGCTAATTGGGAATTTCAAAAACCCTGGGCAAGAGTGGACTCAGCAAGCCGAAGCAGTCAACGACCATGACTTTCCCAAAGATGCTTTGGCTAAAGCCGTCCCTTATGGCATCTACGACTTGGTTCACAATCAAGGTTATGTTTATGTGGGTACTTCTGGAGATACAGCAGCTTTTGCTGTCGATGCCATCTTGCGTTGGTTTAAACGATTTGACCGACCTCGCTTTGCTGATGAAAGCAAAATCAAGATTGCTGTGTGATTCAGGTGGGAGCAACGGTTATCGAGTTCGCAACTGGAAACTCCAATTACAGGAAAAATTGGCAGACCCACACGAAATCACAGTTATGGTTTGTCACTATCCCTCAGGAGCCTGTCTTATGGAACCCAATTGAGCATCGCCTCTTCAGCTTTATCTCACTCCTCACCGTTCGCTCAAATTGAAGGAATGGGGTAGACAAAAAAGGTTAAAATCCTTGTGTAGCAGGGTGTTGAACAACGAGGAGTCGATTGATAACTACACAAACTCACTCAGAACGAATAGATGATCTGCCTTTAATCATCTACTGGTTAAGGCAAATGAAGGTAGCGTCGATGATAGATCAACATCTACCAGTCCCTCATGGAAATCGCCAAGGCTTAAGTTATGGGGAATTGGCAGTATTATTACTGACCTATATAGTCAGTGAAGCCGACCATAGGATGTGTTGTGTAGAAAAATGGGTATGTGAGCATCATAGAAGTCTAGAAAAAATAACCGGATGGAAAATCGCCGAAAAAGAAGCTACCGATGACCGTTGTGGAGATTTATTGAAAACAATGGGTAAACCGGAAAGAATTTCGGAGATGTCCATATCGATATCAAAGTATTTGGTAAAAGCTTATGAATTACCAACCGAAAAAGGCCGAAGTGATACGACCAGCATAAGAGTGTATCATCAAATCTCAGAAAGGGAAGAAAAATCGTCTTTGATTCAATTTGGATACAGTAAAAATCGCCGACCCGATTTAAGACAATATCGGCAAATGTTAGCAACATTAGACCCATTAGGGATGCCATTGTTAGGAGCAACATTGGCGGGAAATGGAACAGATGAGTCAGAGTATGTACCAACTTGGCGAAAAATGACAGAAATAATTGGGCACAGAGAATTTCTCTATTTAGCCGATTCTAAAGCTTCAACATGGGAAAATCGAGCTCAAATCCATGAAGAAGGAGGAATCTATTATTTTCCGTTGGCGATGAGTCAACCTCGTCCAAAGTTGTTGGCTGATTGGGTTAATAATCCTCCAACAGAAGTGATTAAAATAGTCGAAAAGGAGCAAGGGGAATCCCCACCGGAAGAAATCGGATTAGCTTTTGAAGTCCCATTAGGAAATATTTGGGTTAACTCCGAAACGAAAAAGCGTTATCAGTGGCTAGAAAGATGGTTGGTGGTCAAATCTAATGCCTTAGCCTCTCGTAAAATTAGAGGCTTAGACAATCGTCTAGTCAAAGGAGAAAAGGAATTATTGTCTTTAAAAAAACGCTCCGGCAAGGATGAAAAATTATTAGAGGAAAAGATCCGAGATGTTTTAAAAAAACATCGCTTAACGTCATATATTGAATATTCAATTCAAAAAAAGATTAGTTATAGTAAAGTTTATAAAGGTCGGGGAAGTCGCAGTGACCCTGGCTCCTATCGTCGAGTTCGCCAGGTAGATTTAATCCTAAGCTATACACGTTGTTTTCCCGAAATTGAAGCCTTCAGAGCATTAGCGGGCTGGCGTTTGTATGTGACCAATGCCACATCTGAGAGACTCTCTTTAACTGAAGCGATCAAATCTTATCAAGACCAATGGCAACCTGAAAGGGGATTTCATCGTTTTAAAAAGGGTCGTTTATCTGCTTTACCCATTTATTTTCGAGACGAAGAAAAAATTCAAGGACTCATGTTTTTATTGACGATTGCTTTAAGAGTTTTCACTTTAATGGAATTTGTCGTTCGTCGTCAATTACATCAATCTCAATCCAGTGTAGCTGGACTTTATGAGGGCAATCCCAAACGTACTACTGACCGTCCGACCGCAGAAAAGATGTTAAGGGCTTTTAGAAACATCACTTTGTATATACATCGAGATGGACAGAGGGAAATCTCTTTTCGTGAACTTAGTCCAACAACAAATTTTAGAGTTAATGAATGTTCCAAAGTCTATTTATACTATTGACTACTTGGCTTCTGGCTAAAATTAAGTAGCTGATTTCGCTCAACTATTTACTGGGCAAGCTTTTTACCCTGTTTGATCCACTCCAGCTAGCAAAAATTAGCGAACGGTGAGTCACTCAATTGGGCAGGAAAACCACTGCGTTCCTTGGCTCAGATGACTGCTCTGATTCGTGGAACGACTACACAAACAGGACTGAGGGTGAAAGCAGCTCAAATCAAGGGAGTCTACCCCACTCGAATCAAAGTTTCAGATCAACAAATGGCAGCACTCAACTTGACCCATCGTTCCATTTGTCCCCAGTGGAATTACATGATTCATCCTCGGTCTCAATCTGCTCAAAAACCATGAACTTATTTCTTGACAAACCCTAAGTTCTGCTTCCGGACAGCTTTCAGGCTGGTCTTAACCCATGATTTTTCCACCGTTGATACTGACCAAGTACTCATCGAGTTCAAACCCGTGGGAGGGATTGCTCCCACGGGTAAGTCTGTCGAGACAGGCAACAACTTGTGTGAGCTGATCGCCGCTCATAAGTCGTTCCAGTATGGCTTTAAGACCAAATATTTTGGTGTTGAGTCCCGACCCGATGTCAAAGATGATTTTTGCTTCGAGGAAGTGGGAGTGCATGTAGGCGACTTGTCGGGGGAGTTCGTCTTTTTGCTTGTTGCTACTGAGGAGGCAGTAACAGATGGTACCTGAGTGTCTTTGTTGTTTTCTCCTGAGACTAAGCCAGCTTTCGGTGTCAAAGAACCTGGTGCCGCCTGGGTTTTTTTCGCATCTGATTGTGCCATTGTCTGCATACTTCCCAAGAGTCGTTCTGGAGACGAAACCTTAGAAGAAAGAAGCTTTTATGGTTAGTAGGCTATGGGTAAAAGGGTTAAATCTTTCTTATTAAGGCTTCTTTGTTCTTACGGTAACTTCAAAGAGAGTCCCGTAAGTTCGACCGCCAAAGGTCGTGGTACTAGTGCCATGATTCTAATCTACCATAAAGTTGGATAAATTGGGAGATTATTGTGCATTTTTATCAACTGTCACTTGCCCCGTACTTAATTATCTGCCCCGGTATCCATGACCACCAACTGACCCAAGATTTTTTAGCAAGTTTGGAGCTATCAAGTCCCTCGACTGAGAAAGT
>NZ_JAAHHE010000237.1:0-9543 GCF_010692525.1 Moorena sp. SIO3B2 | reverse complement strand
AGAACTTTCAACATCCAACCTGCCAACCTGTAACCCTTCAGAACTTTCAACATCCAACCTGCCAACCTGTAACCCTTCAGAACTTCCAACCTTCAACAAGGAAGCTAGGTGATCAATGCGTTGCTTGACTCCTACTTCAAAGATAGATTGGACAATATCAAACCCAAGTTCTGCTGATGTGGGTAGAGAGGCTTGATAGTCAAAGCAATCTCCTAATTTAGCTTGCAGTTTAGCAAACACCCCTGCAGCTCGGTTGATAATCTCAGTATTCTTGCTCAACTCCCCGGTCATTTCAGCGGTCAGTGCCATCCTCAGGCACTGATATCCTTCAAACAGTAGTGTTTCTAGCTCTGTATCAATGGTTGCCTCAGGGGCTAACATTGCCCGGAAGACATCTTCGAGATAATGTGCTACACTCTTTATGGTGTCTTGCCGGACATTAGCAGCTGCGCCTTTCAGGGTATGAGTGGCTCGCATTAAGTCATAAAGTTGGTTTTTTGGCTTGTTCGGTGTCAAAGCCAGCAAATTTTGTTCAATAACTTGCAGCAAGTCCTGGGCTTCGCCTAGAAAGTATTGATAGGTTTCTGGATCAATAGTTGACATTTTTTTAGGGAGTAGGGGATCGGGAGTCGGGAGTCGGGAATCGGGAGTCGGGAGTCGGGGTAAAAAACTTGAATTTACCTTATAGTTGCTGGTGGCGAAAACCACGCCAGTAGCTGATCAGGCTTTTAACACTCCCCGCGCCGCCGCCCCACACTCCTCACACTCCCGACACTCCCCACCCGTAGCACTATAACTAGTTCACGGTAAACCGCTCAACAGCTGCCTGTAGATTTTTGATGGTGGTGAGGGATTCCTTGAAGGACTCCCAAAGCTCGGTAGAGTCTTCAGAAGTATTGGTGGATATGGTGGCAACTTCTTTCATGGTTTGGGTGACCGATTGTGATTGTTCCAGTTGGGCTAGGGTTGCCTGGGTAATGCCTGCAACTAACTGGCTAATCTCACCAGTAGCTGATGCGATCGCATTTAGATTGCCCTTGCTTTCTTCTACCAATTCCGTGCCAGTATTAACCTGAGCGATCGCCACTTCGGTCACTTTAATCACCTCTCGGGTCTGAGTGCGGATTTCAGCAACTAAATTAGAAATTTCCGTAGTTGCCTTGGCCGACTGTCGAGCTAAGGAGCGCACCTCATCAGCTACTACCGCAAATCCTTTACCATACTCCCCAGCCCTGGTGGCTTCGAGAGCAGCATTGAGGGAGAGTAGCTGGGTTTGGGTGGCAAAATCACTAATCAAATTCAATACCCGGTCAACATTTTGGGAGTATTGACTTAACTGTCTAATTTGGTGGCTGGCTTCCTCCACACTGTCCCGAATTCCTAGAATTCCCTCCACTGTGCGGTTCATAGCTGTCTCCCCCGATGCTACTTTTTGGTTTGCCTCTTGCACAGCTCGGTCGATGGATTGGGCGCTAGCGGTTACGGCTTGGGTAGAGTTAACCATGCTCTGGATTTGATCAATCCCTTGGGTCAACTCCTGACACTGATGCTGGGCTTCTTGGGAAACTTTAGTAATTGCTGCTTCACTCTGTGTAGCAGTTTCAGCGACTTTGACAGAAGCTGAGAGTACCTGGATCACAATTTCCCGTAAACTCTGGATGGTGTTGTTGTAAGCATCTGCAATAGTCCCAAGTTCATCATTGGTAATCGGAGCTCTAACGGTCAAGTCACCGTCTAGAGCAGGTCGGACAGCTGTAAGCAAATCAATAGCACGCTGTTGGAATAATTCCCTAGCCTCCTTTTCCTGTGATGCTAATTCTGCTAGTTTTTGGGATTGCGTCCGCAATTGTTCCAAATACTCAGCTCGCTGCAAGGGTATACTGATCTGAGCCGCAATCTGAACCATCCAATTAATCTCTTCCCCTTGCCAATCCCTAGGCTCAGAATTTTGATAAGCAGCCAGTAAACCCCACAGCTTATCCCCTTGGAAAATTGGCACAATAGTATAGGCTCTGGCCTGATATCGCTCTAGCTGCTCGATATAACAACTTGAAAAATCCCCTTCGTAGATATCACTAACCACCCAGAAGGGTTTGTCTTGGCTAGAGAGATTGCCTTGGATGGTTTGTAGATAGGTATCTCGGATGGTTGGGGCTTGCTGGCTAAACTGCTCAGGGGTATTTCCAGCCACCGTTTTCACGATACATTCACTAATATTTTTGTTGATGAGGGGATTATTAGTCTGTTCCTGGATTAGAGAGCTCCAGCCACTAGCCACCGACTCAGCAACAAAGGAGCCACTCCAATCAGAATTGAAGCGATATATCGTAACACGGTCAACCCCTAAGAGTTTACGAACTTCGTTGGTGGTAACATTAAAAATAGTGCGTAGGTCTTGGGATTGTTGAATTTTATCCGTGACCTTAGTCAATACTCTTTCCCGTTCTGCTGCTTGATGTAATTCCTCAGACTTTAACCGTTGTGCCTCCAGTAGCTCAGAGTGTTGCAATGCTACTTCTAACTCAGCTGCAATCTCTAGCATCCAGCTAACCTCTGACTCCTGCCATTGCCTGAGATCAGAGTTTTGATAGGTAGCCAATAATCCCCAGAGTTTTTCATTCTGGTAAATAGCTACAATCACATAAGCTCTGACCTGATAACTTTCTAGCACTTGAAGATAACAAGGGGTGAACTCCTGATTGTAGATATCCTCCACCACCCGGTAGGTTTCCCCCCTACTATAGGAACCCCCCTGGGTTTCTTGAAGATAAGTATCGACCTGATTAATTGGTTGAGTAGCCAATTGTTGGATGCTGCATGCGCTGATATCAGCCCTTAGGGTTGGACTATGAGTCTGGCTCTGAAGCAAAGAAATCCAGCCTCCAGCCACAGACTCTGCTACAAATTCACCACTCCAATCGGGATTAAAGCGATAGATAACGGCTCGGTCAGTGTTGAGCAGCTGTCGCACTTCTTGAGTAGTGGTCTGGAAAATAGTCTTGATATCCAGAGAACGGCGGATTTTGTTAATGACTTTCGCCACAGTTGCCTCCCGCGCCTGCTGCTGTTGCAACTGAGTGCGTAACTCGTGGGTAGTTAGGTGAAGGGATAGTTCTGTGGCAATAGTTTGAAAGGAATTAATCTGTTGTGGAGTCCAGGATGGAACCGACCTGTCTTGGTTTGTCTGTACCAGGCATTGCTGCAGGACCAACAAACCCCAAGCTTTCCCCGATACGGGCAAGCATAAGCTGAGACTCGATTGAACTTGAAATTTATCCAGCAGCTGGAGTTGGTAGGGAGTGACCGAATCATTGCTGACGTGATCGATAATTACCCTTGACTGCTGCAAATACTCTGTGGACAAGTCAGCCCCAAAAGCAGTAGCATCTAGGGTTTCCCCGACCGCAGGAGTCCACCCCCGTTCTACGGCTTCTGCCAAAACTATTCCGGTGCGAGCAGAATTGAAGCGATAAATTAACACCCGCTCGGCAAGGCTTAGATGTTGAACCCCATTGACTGTATTGTTTAGTAAGGTTTCCCAGTCCCCAGCTTCACTCATTAATCTGCTCAGCTCTAACAATTTTTCATGCTGGGCTTGGAACTGTTGTTGGAGTGCCTCTTCGTAGCTAAGCTTCAATTGCTGAATTTCCAGATTCACCCCTGCCGTAAACTGCTCAACCTCCTGACCAAAGGATTCAAATTGCTCCAAATTTTTTTTCAGGTCTAACTTATCTACCCTTCGGCGTTGCTCTAGATCAGTTTTTAGCCTGTCTAGGTTAACCTTAAATCCCTCTAGGTTAGGGCGAGCAGAGTTAAAAAATTGCGGAGTATTCTCCTTGAGGAGATTGTGATTTTCTAATAGCAGTTCTGAATCATTATCATCCCATTGTGCTTCTGACATCTGTCTAGAGTCGTAAATTTTACTTATACTTCATACTTTATATCAACTGCTGCTTGGACAATTCGTTGGGCATCTAAGATAATACTACTAGCTTCGGGAAGATAGGCTTTGACAAAGTGTCCAAATCTGAGGGGCAATAATCGATCAGGGGGTTGTAAGTTTTCCCAATGGTGCTGTTCTATTTCTTCCACTTGTGAAACCACCAGTCCCAGCAGTTTGCTGTTGACTTGAAGTACAATCACCATGATTTTTGTCCTGGAGATGTACTTGGGTTGCCAAACAGCAGGAAATCCTAGCAGATAGTTTAGATCTAACAACCACAGCATTTCACTACGCCAGTTGTAAATCCCAATCACACTATCGGCAGTATGGGGAATTGGCAAAATTTCAGCAACCGACACATTCAGAATTGCTTGGATGTAGTTTACCTGTAACAAAGCCCCATTGCCAGACCCTACCTGGAAGCGCAAAAATTTCTCCTGGGGGGGAAGTTGGGCATCAACACTGACCTTAACGGAGGTAGCCAGAGGTAATTGAGCTTGATTCCCCTGGAAATTATGTTCATTTTTCTGCCAGGAGACAGGATAATGAACTTGATTAGTTCTCACCGTTGAGCCTGACTCTAGCCAAGTAGATAAGTCGAGCACCACCGGAATGCTTTCTAGTTTAATTTGTTTGCGCCATGCTGGTTGTTTCTCGGTTAGGCTACGCCCCAAAATTTTGACGGTATCAATTGAGTTTGGTTTTAGCTTGCTGATTGTGTGGTAGATAAATCTTACCACGGCTCCTGGCTTAGGAGCGGGGTCTGCTTCCAGTAAAACCAATAAACAGCTATCGTATAGTTTAACTTTAGCTATAATACCTTCGTGCTGAAGTTTATGATTCAGCATGGCAGCGATGACTTTTGGGTTTCCTTGTTTAGCTAATTGTAAAATTTTGCTTGTCTTGGAAATCTGCTCTTTGCTCATCACACCAAGTTACTATCGAAATGATCAAAAATTTATGATAAATACAATTACTTGGTATTTAATCGCTTGATTTGTAATAATTTTTAATTTTGGTTAGAGTGAATGCTCACGTTTTTAGAATTGCGTGAATTTATGGGCCAATGAAAACCAGGGTTGAATCTACCTTTAATAGCTTGAGTTCTAAGCTAGTACGCTACGGTCACGAAAAATTTACTGGCCGACTGGATCTGAAGGTGTCAACTGCTCAGCAATGGAGCCTCTACTTGAGCTATGGGCGTTTGGTATGGGCATCTGGCAGTGTTCATCCCACTAGGCGTTGGCGTCGGCAGATAATCTATCATTGTCCTGAGGTTAATCCTAATCGGATTGCCCTGAAAAAGATAGAGCCAGGGTCCTGTTGGGACTACCAGTTGATGGTGCTGTTAGCACGGAAGCGAATGATCAACCCTCAACAGACGGTGGTTGTAATTCAAGGCATTGTGGCAGAAATATTGTTTGATATCCTCCAGAGCCTAACCTTAGTTTCTCCGGACCAAACCCTTATTCAACCCAGTAATGGTTCTGTGTCCTCAAACGCGATTGAAACTAGGGTAAAGAAGCCTGACAATTTCTTGCTCAATGCCCAGTTGGGAATACGTCCCTCTATGCAGGGGATTTTGCCACAAACGTGGATGTTAGAGCTAGAACCAACTATCAAGCAAGTTCAACAGGTCTGGCAGCAGTGGTCAGAAATGGGTTGGGAGGGTGTTTCTCCTGACTATGCACCGGTGCTGTTGCAAAAGTCGGTTTTGCAACAGCAAACCTCAGTGGCTACCTACAAAAATCTGGTAACGTTAATCAACGGTAAGCGCACCCTGCGAGATATAGCAGCCCTGCTCAAACGAGATCTGTTACTGCTGATGCGATCGCTTTATCCTTATATTAAGAAACAACTGATTGAACTAGTAGAAGTGCCTGACTTGAGCGCTCCCAAATTTGTAGATATCCCCGCCAAGGCAGGCATTAGTAGCCAAAAATCCCAAACCCCAAAATCCCAAACCCCAAAATCCCAAACCCCAAAATCCCAAACCCCAAAATCCCAGAAGAAGTCTGATCAGGCATTAATAGTCTGTATTGATGATCACCCCCAAACCTGTAAAATTATGAAGGAAGTGATTCAATCAGCAGGTTATCGATTTTTAGGAATCCAAGACTCTATCCAAGCTCTACCTTTGCTACTCAAGCATAAGCCAGATTTAATATTCTTGGATTTGGTGATGCCGATTGTTAATGGCTACGAAATGTGCGCCCAGATCCGCCGGGTGTCAATGTTTGCCAATACACCAGTGATTATTCTGACTGCTAAAGATGGTATTGTAGACCGGGTAAGAGCCAGAATCGTTGGGGCCACTGATTTCCTTAGCAAACCAATCGACAATCAAAAAGTAGTGGCAACGGTGCGCAAGTATCATACAACCTCGCCTTGCAAGACCGATCCAGTTTAAAAAGAGAAGAGTCCGTAAGTGAAGGAAGAGTCTGGAGGTGGGGGGAATCCAGAATTGTCCTAGGTTAACACTTAACGGTCAACGGTTAACAGTCAACAAACCCTAACTATTGAATCAGCTCCTCTAGGGTACACAGCAGTTCTTCTGGAGTCACTGGTTTAGCTAAGTAGGCATCAGCCCCCAGCATCTTTCCCCAAATTTTGTCCACCTCAGTACCTTTGGTGGAGCAAATCACCACAGGAATCTGGCTAGTGTGAGGATTAACTTTCAGGGCTCGACAAAACTCAAAACCACTTTGACCAGGCAAAATTACATCTAAAACCACTAAATCTGGTGTATGGTGAGATAATTTTTCCCGAGCCTCCTCTACACTAGCCACGCCAGTAACCCCCAAACCCGCTTGTTGCAAACAGCGAGTTAGGTACTGTCTTTCTGTTACGCTATCTTCTACCACCAAAACAGTTTTCATATATTAAAGTATAGCACCTTATACAGAAAATTTGTTAATGGCAAGGGCAAAATTGCTGATAAAATCATGGTTTTTATCTAGCGCTATTCTTTCCCATCAGGGTGAACTCAGCTCTTCCACCCAAGGGGGTTATATCAAATCCCTGGTGACTAGAGCACGGGGAGCAAGGGAGCTTCCAAAGCAGGGGAGCTTCCAAAGCAGGGGAGATTCCGAGTTTCGGAGCTTCGGAGTAGGGAGTAGGAAATAAGGAATCGGGAAGACAGGACTAAATTAAAAGATTTTTCAAGGTCAGCAATCAAGAATTTTAAAGACTTAAAAATTAAGTTGGCCACAAGGTATATATCATCTAGCAAAAAAGTGTTATTTTTTTACTAAACTATTTCCTAGAATACAAATACTCAATCATAGGAGAGTTGCTTATGGGGAATTCAGGTAAAAACAAAAAATTATACTCTGTGAAGCTAGCTTCCTAAATCTCAGTAGAAACAAGACGGTAGAGACTTGACTGTAGAGACCTCACAATATTATCACAAACTCAGCCTAATCTTGAGAAGGCTGAGTCAAGAAGGCTTCTTGGGCTGTTTACATAGCAGTAACACACAGGAGAGTTTTTTCAGTCAACCGGCTCGGGTTCCAAAAATCGGATTCATAAAATGCTCAGCTAGGGCTGATAAGTACATAGAGAGTTCAAAACAGTACTAGTCATGATAGTGAACCACCATTACCAACTTCCCCACTGGTCAATGACCCAAAGCCAGCCTCTGAGTTATCTAGGCTTGGTAGAACAACTACGGGTAAGCAATCGAGAGGATTAACAATGGTGGTTAATGTATCAGGGTGCATCCAGCCTATCAGCAGTCATACCAGCTACTGGGAGTTTAATTGGTTAGTTAAAAGTCAGTTAAAATTCACCCATGTAGACTCTCGTATCCTGGTTTGCGACCGCTCCATTGGTGTTGCTCAACTATGGCAGCCAAAGGCAGGGCAGCTGGGGAAAAAGACTCCTGTGGATCAAATCCTAAGAAACCTAATTGAAGCAGTATCCCGCTACCCAGACCGAAGTCCTGAGCGGCAGAAAGCCTTGAATCGTCTCCTGAGCGTTATTCAAAATCTACCTGGCATTTACAAATCTTCCCACGTAGACTATCTAGAGGCGTTAAATCGAACCTGGGAATGGGTCATCCGCAATCTGTACCAGTTTGAGCCAAGTTCAACCTCCGTTGAAAAAAGCTTAGTTACCTGGATCAACGGATATTTACGCTGGCGCATCCGAGATTTATATATCTCAGATAGTAAATATCCAAGGATTAGCACTAATCAACCGATCGGTAACAGTGACGAGGATTCAAGGACTCTAGAAGACCGGTTGCCAGACCCTAGACCTTCCTTGAGTAGACTGGATGATTACATTGAAGCAATCCAGACAGCTGAACGCCAGCGTCTAAGTCAAGGGATTCTCGAAGAAATTAAAAACGATCCAGATGGGAAACTAATCGGTTGTCATCCCCGCAAATATCCCAAATGTAATTGTCAGTTATTAGCAATGCGGTTGCTAGTACAAGAACCACCCCAGAGAATTGCTGACATTGCTAGAGAATTTAACGCTAACCAACAAACTCTCTACTCTCACTGGAAGAAAAAATGCCTGCCGAAGCTGCAAGATATTGGTAAAACGTTTGGATATCAACCATGACTATTACAGAATCAACTAACATTAAGGTTTCTATTAGCCCATACGCTCATAGTTATGCAGCACAGTTTGCTGCTGAACAAGCCACCCCTAGGAAGGGAAAACACGTCTATCTCAATACTTTAGCAGTTTATGCTGTTAAAAACTATCTTAAATGGCTCAAGATTCCAACTAATCTTGCTCAAAGTGATTGTTGGAATCCGGGTTTAAGAGTATTGTTGGATGTAGCTGATTTGGTTTTGCCCAACATTGGTAAATTGGAATGTCGTCCAGTGCTACCAGGTCAGTCAGCCTTGAACGTGCCACTAGAAGTGACCGAAGACCGGATTGGTTATGTGGCAGTGCAGTTCAGTGAGCAATTAGACCAGGTAGAGTTATTGGGATTTGCTCCGTATCATGCGATCGCTAAATCCCTAGACCCTTTACCCCTAGAAAAGCTTGAATCTCTCGATACACTAATTGACAAGATTGATTGGATTAAGAAATCGGTGAGGGTAACCCAATGGTTTGAAGAAATATTTCAGGCAGATTGGCAACCACCACCATCACTTTTACCTGAGTATAGGTACAGGTCTAGTTTCAAAACGGTTACTGCCTTCAGAGGATCGGAGTTAGGTATCAAGCGGCGCTCCAAGCAAGAACCGAGCATACAGGCTTTAAGAGGTAATGACAGATCAACAATGCGAGCCAAGCTAATGGACTTAGCTGGTCAAGGGGTAGTCCTGCTGCTGCAAGTGAATTTCCAACCTCCTGATACTGAAGATATTGATATTTTTATGCGGCTATATCCTGCGGGTGATTCAATGTATTTACCACCAGATTTGCAGGTAAATTTACTCGATGAATCGGGAAATTCTTGTATGAAAGCTCAAGCTGGAAAAACTAACGACAAGATCCAAATTGATTTCAGTTGCCAACCAGAGGAACGATTCAGTGTCAGATTAAAATTGGGAGATATAAGTATCACGGAAAAATTTATAATTTAGGTAAGCTATCAGCTATCAGCTATCAGCTATCAGCTAATGCGCTAC
>NZ_JAAHHE010000236.1:0-9605 GCF_010692525.1 Moorena sp. SIO3B2 | reverse complement strand
TCTTGACCTATTCCTCTACGATCTACGGGAAGGTCTAGGGCAAGACCCGGAAATTATTGATTATAACCGTGAACGATTCTGGCAAAGAATCTATGGTCATCCCGAGGGTGATGAATCAGACCTGATCCTAGAGCCGACGTTACTGGCTAAGCTCAAACAGGCAGAACGCTCAGAATCTAGGTTGGTGGAACTATTGGGTGCTGATGTGGTCAAGCATTTCGAGCGTCCTTTGGAAGGCTACTACTACCCTATCCAAATTGGTAACACTTACGCCCTTCAGGTAAACTGTTCCGGAGTCTATGCTGATGGGATCAGACAATCAAACCATTCACCCCAACCCATTACAAATATTAAGAAAATCCAAGGGGAAATTCTTGCCCACATCAATCATCAACCTGGAGCAATTGGTCAAACTTGGATCATGTGGGGTCAACTGTGTGACCGTGATCAAGACCCTACACAAATTGCCCTAGAATGCTACAAGCAACTGGTGTCTAAACCCGACTGGTCAAGAGACTTTCAAGCCCAAGGCAAAGTGCTAGGGGGTACTTTATTTGAATTTTGGCGTCCTCCCGCTGATTGGTCAGAGCCAGAAGCGATCAAAAACAACCATCATCTTTTAATTTGGTTGTTTCCCAAAAAGCGTTCTATTGATTCTATCATCGATAGCATTACTGGTATTTATATAGACTTAATTTACTTATTGTATTATCGTAACAAAATTCTTTGGGCTTATGGTGAAATTAACCGACCACTAGCAGAACTTAAAGCTGATCTAGTCTCAGTTAAAACTAGTATTGCTCAGATCAGCATGTTACCCCAAAATACATTAAAATTAAGGGAAATACTAAGCAATAATCTCAACCTATTGTCTCGTTATGCTACTAATTTAGGGATGCTGGATTCCCAAACCCAAACCATTAAAACCAATATCGAAGATTACCAACAACGATTGACTAAATTAAAACAGGTTTATCAACGGAGTGATTGGCACATTCTGAGAGAGTTTAGGGATTTAGCAGCTAGCCAATATCTGCAACAAGTGGAGATGGATCATGGGAGATTAAAGTCTGGTTTAACCTTACTAGAAAATCTAATTCGGACAGTAGATGGCATGACCCAAACTTACCAAACCCAGAGTAATCGTAGCTTACACCAAAGCATTGCTCTGGCTGGTGTGGGAGTAGCAACCAGTAGCATTACCGCTACTGTCCTAGTTAAACAACAACCCCCTGATAACAATACTATCTTTATCTTGACACCAGCTTTTGCCTGGAGTCTTCTCACTGGTGCGATCGCTACTTTGCTAATGTGGATAATTTTAAGGTTATTTGGTCGTTAAGGGAGTCGGGAGTCGGGAGCGGTGCGACCCGTGGCGAATTTAATTCGCCTACGGAAAGCGCACCGAGGGAGTCGGGAGTCGGGAGTCGGGAATAAAAATTATCACAATTTATTGACGATAGTATAATTTTTTTCGCATATCTTTCCAAGTTTATACGATTTAACGCGATTTACTTTTTCCGTATATCTCAATAAAATTACTCTTAAAAACAAACGAAATTTAATTTAAGATATTATATTTTTTTCCGATTCCTGATTCCCAATTCTTAATTCTTAATTCTTAATTCCCAATTCTAAATTCTTAATTCCCGATTCCCGATTCCCGATTCCCGATTCCCTGTTCCCTGTTCCCTGTTCCCTGTTCCCTTTCCTCTATGTACTTAAAAAAATCCCAAACCCCTTTATTACTGCTGCTGTGGATTACGATTGGGACCTTGCTCCGCTTTGCTAGTCTAGGGGTTTTACCTCCTTGGACTGATGAATGTGCCACAACAGTATTTAGCTTGGGTAACAGTTTTTACTCGTTACCTCTGAATCAGTTTATGGGAGTAGAAACCCTATTAAGCCCACTACAACCGTCTCCTGAAGCTGGCATTAGTGATGTTATTCATTATTTATTAACGGAAAGTACCCATCCCCCAGTTTATTTTGCTCTAACCCATCTGTGGCTGAAACTATTCCGATTAGAGGATGGTATGGTTTCGATTTGGGCAGTGCGATCGCTTTCTGCTTTATTGGGAGTAATCTCGATTCCTGCTATCTTTTGCCTAGGTCGGCTGGCCTTTCGCTCACTATTGGTAGGTCACATAGCAGCAGCAATGATGGCTGTCTCTCCTTTCGGGATTTTCCTAGCTCAACAGGCTCGTCATTATACTCTGGCTATTTTGCTGGTGATAGCATCTCTCGGTTGCTTGGTGAAAGCGGTAGAGTTAATCCACCGTGGTGAAGGGTTGCCCAGTTGGCTAGGGTTAGCGTGGGTGGGAGTGAATAGTCTGGGGATTGCTACCCATTATTTCTTTATCTTGACTTTAGGTGCGGAAGCGATCGCATTATTGAGACAAGCTTGGCGACAAACTCAGCAAGACCGACTAGCTTTGCTCAAACCTTACTGGTGGCGGATTTATGGAGTAGCTATGGGTTCCTTAGCGGGATGTTTAGTGTGGATACCGGCCTTACAAGCTATTCATGATAGTCCCCCTACCCAATGGATTTATAGCCAAAATGCGATCGCACGATGGATTGAACCCATAGGACGATTCCTACTATGGCTGTTCAGTATGGTTTTACTGCTACCTTCCTCTTTCTATGACCTATCCCTAGGAATTGTGATTGTTTCCGGTATAGTTACCTTAATCCTAGTGGTTTGGATAGTATCCCATCTCCGCTATGGACTGAAATTGCAGCAACTCGATCACCATAACCGTTTCGCTATCACCATCCTAAGGGACTATGTCTTGGCAGCAATTGGGTTATGTTTAGTCTTGACTTGGGGTTTCGGTATAGATTTAAGCACAGCCCCTCGTTTTCACTTCGTCTACTTTCCAGCAGTCATGCTGTTGGTAGCAGCAAGCTTAGGTGGTTGTTGGAATCAGATTGATCATTCCGCAGTTTTCAAGGGATCCCCCCTAACCCCCCTTAATAAGGGGGGGAAAGAGTACGGAAGTCTTATTCAGAGGCAGACAGAGCTGGGATCCCCCCTAACCCCCCTTAATAAGGGGGGGAAAGAGTACGGAAGTCTTATTCAGAGGCAGACAGAGCTGGGATCCCCCCTAACCCCCCTTAATAAGGGGGGGAAAGAGCAGGGAGCAGGGAGCAGGGAGCAGGGAAATGGAACAAAATTCGATGTACCTGATCGGGATGACAAAGGGTATACAGCAAATTCCGCCCCCCTAACCCCCCAAATTTGGGGGGAAATTGAGTCAAAGTCCCCCAGAATTGGGGGATTTAGGGGGCTTGCAGCTAAAAGCAGTGAGGTCAATTCATCTGAAAAAGGCTATAAGTCTTACTTTGGCAAAAGGATAGTTGTAGCGGTATGGTTGATTGGGCTGTTGGGTGGATTAGTGACAGTCTCGAATCTTGGTTATCTTCAGAACGAGCGCCCGGATCTACTAGTGTCTGTTGTTAAGGAAGCAAGTGAAGCGCCGGTTCTTGATGCAGTCGCTCATGGGGGAAACCCCCAAGACCGCGCTGCATCGCTTGCGATCGCAACGACCTACAAACACCATGGACAGACCGGGCGCATGATGGGATTAGCTTGGGGATTGAAAGGTATGGCTGTTGCTAATGGTTCTAATGGTAATTCCAGGGATTTTCCCCAATTTTTCTTAGTAGCTCGTGACCGGAATAGTTCCAGTTACCAGGATGCTGTGCAACAGTTACAAAAACAATTAAAGGAATTGCCACGACCACTAGACTTATGGTTAGTCAATTTCCGTACCAAAATTGACCTAGAATCTCAGCAATGTTTTCGAGAAAAGACCTCTCGAAAGTGGGCTGGTCAATACAACTATAAGCTTTATCGATGTGTTAATAATTAAGCAGTCAGCGGTCAGCCGTCAGCCGTCAGCGGTCAGCGGTCAGCGGTCAGCGGTCAGCGGTCAGCGGTCAGCGGTCAGCTTAACATAAACCTGTTTCAGTAGAATTTAATAGTTCGAGATTAATGAAAATTGAAGTAAGCATTCAGTGGTCAGTGGTCAGCTTATTTTATTCAAAATCACCTCAAGTAGCCTGGGCACAAGCCTTTGGCTGATAGCTGATAGCTGATAGCTGATGGCTAATAGCTGATAGCTGACTGCTGACCGCTGACTGCTTATTGCTTAAATAACAAGATAAAACCTAGTGAAAATACCATGGATAAAGACACTAAATTTGCTTTACTCGTAATTGCTATTCCCCTCTGTGGGTTAATTTATTGTGGCTCAGCAATAGCAGTGATGGTTTACAGCGAATATGTCAGAGAACATCCCTTGACATTTGGTACCCTTTTCCTACTAATTCCATTTGCTACCGGAGCATTCATTTGGCTGAGAGCTTCTGCTAAAGCTTATCGAGTCAAGGAAACAGAGAGAATTAAGAATTGAGAATTGAGAATTAAGAATTGAGAATTAAGAATTAAGAATTGAGAATTAAGAATTGAGAATTAAGAATTGAGAATTGAGAATTATACTGTCTGGATTCTACCGTCTGGATTCTACATTCTTAGTTCTCAATTCAACCTCATAACCTTCAACCTTCAACCTCATAACCTTAAACCTTCAAACTCATAACCTTAAACCTTCAACATCCTAACCTTAAACCTTCAACATCCTAACCTTAAACTCCACAAAAAAATAGCCGCAGAAATACTTTCCACGGCTAGAGGTTTTGATGATGACTACAATTTTTTAACCAAACCTAAACACAATCCCATGTCATGAGACCTGATGTCTTGGCCAGGGGGGTTACCCCCCCCTAATTTAGTTTAATCGATAATCAGGTACTTGGTCATCATCGTGATGAATTCCTCTGGGATTCCGGTCGGCTGAAGGGGGCTCCACTCCGAGATTTCCGCGTAACGCAGCGCATATAGGGTATGCATGGTCTTAATTATGGCCTTACGTGATCCTTTCAAAATGTGCTTAACTGGGTATTTTTTTGGAGAAGGTTCCTGAGGAGTATTAGCGGGAGTAATCTCTTCAGGATTGTTGTTTTCGTTTGGGATAAACTCTTCAGTCATCGTTAAAACCTTTGCTTGAAGTTTATATTATCATCATAATGATTGTAAATTATTTTGTCAAGGGTTTTTAGAAAATATTTTTTGAGGGAGTATTGAAAGAAAATGTACAGAATTGAGAATTAATAATTGAGAATTTAGAATTTAGAATTGAGAATTGGGAACAGTTGCGTAGGGTGTGTTAGGGGCGGACTTGCCCTAATTGTTTGCTTCTTAGCCAGCCTTGGTATAGTCCGCTCCGTAACGCACCACCAGGTCAAACAGCCAAAGTAAAATTCACAAAAAAAATGTTAGCGTTCGCGTAGCGTCTCTTTCAGAGAATCGCATTTTTTTGATAAGTAATTTTATCGAGAGTATCGGTAATAGTAAATCGAAAAAGTAATTAATTTTGATAATTTTTTGTTGTGCCCAGATCCGCTGTTCTCTACTTTACTACTTTCCTACCGGTGTATCTTATTTTTGCTGTTTGAGATTGTTGCTGTTTGAGCTTGTCCGCCTTAACCAACCAATATTCAGAGACTTAAGCAGTGATTAGACGGGTACATCTCATTTTCGATGTTTGACACAGTGGTGCGTTACGGGGCGGATCTTCCAAACCCTGGCTAAGAGGCGGAAAATGAGGCTCCCCTGAAGCACCACTAGCAACTTTTTTACAAAAATGAGATGCACCCGATTAGACTTACTTGGTAAACAGTCTATAATAAAAAGTTTTGGCTCTTTAATTAGCTCACCCTCGGGGACTAAAATGGCATCTGATGCTGTTAACCAGCATTTTCAATCTATAAAGAGTTATACTATTAAATATGAGCACTAAGTGCCTCAAAGATAGTAATACTAAAACCATTAGAAGAACAACAATTTGTTTGTTATAATGATTTTTGTTGGCTCTACTTGCCTTAAGCAGCTACATCACCCTATTCGCTTATGGAACTAGCAACACTCTCAGCAACAGCGATCACTACTCTGGCTTTCAAGAAGTTTCTGGAATCTGGAGCTGGGGAGTTAGGGAAAAAGTTTACTGAAATAGCAATTGCCAAGATGGATAACCTGCGTAAAATGATCTGGGACAAGTTACGGGGTAATCCTAAAGCTGAAAAAGCGATGATGGCAGTTGAACAAGGCTCGAACCAGGAATTAGACCGACTGGCTGTGTATGTGCAGGATGCGATGGAAGATGATCAGCAGTTTGCTTCCGAAATTAAGGCGATCGCTAAAGAAATCCATGCTGGTAAGCTGCAAGAAAACATCAGCATGACTCAGAATAATAGAAACAATACCATAAAAAATCAAACTCAGCTTCAGGCAGAGAAGTCATTTGTTGATGGGATACACTATCATAATTATTAGCTGAAGTCGTCCGACCGGGAACGGATAAAGTTAAATCCCCCCACTAACATTACTAATCGAGGCACTCCCCACTTTGTCGGGAGAAAAGATCAACTTGAACAGCTCCATCGGGAACTTCAAAACACCGATAAACTAGCAATTTGTGCCATTGCCGGAATGGGGGGTGTTGGCAAAACCGAGTTAGCTCTACAATATGCTTTAAGATATCAGCACAACTACCCTGGGGGTTTATGCTGGTTATCGGTGCGCGGTGGAGATCTCGGAACTCAACTTGTCAGTTTCGGGCGTAGGGAATTAGGATTAACGATTCCAGATGAACTAGAGTTCAACGACCAGGTAAGATACTGCTGGAGAAATTGGCCAGAAGGAACAGTATTAATTGTGCTGGATGATGTCCATTATTTCGGCAAGGACTATAAACAGAGAATTCAGCCCTACTTACCTCCAGCTCAATCCCGCTTCAAGGTGCTGATCACCAGCCGTCAGCGTCCAGGAGCTTCTTACCGACGGATTGACCTGGATGTACTTTCCCCTGAAGCAGCATTGGAATTATTGCGTACCCTTGTTGGACAAGAGCGCATTGATAAGGAATTAAATGCAGCAGAAGCTTTATGTAAATGGTTAGGGTATTTGCCCTTAGGTTTGGAGTTAGTAGGACGATATTTAGATATACATCCGAATTTAACCATTGCTAAAGTTCAGAAACGTTTAGAGAAAAAGAAATTAGCAGCTAAGGCGTTACTTTATCCAACAGAAGAAGGGGAAATGACAGCTCAGTTGGGAGTAGCAGCAGCATTTGAATTATCCTGGCAGGAGTTGCCATCAGAAGCCCAGCAGTTAGGATCTCGTTTGAGTCTGTTTGCTCAAGCTCCTTTTGAGTGGTTCCTGGTAGAGAATTGTGTTATCGAAACTGAAGATGAAGATGACTCGGAAGAAGAACAAGAAGAATTAGAAGAATTACGCGATCGCTTTCTGGTAAATCGTAATCTGTTGCAACTGACAGAATATAAAACCTATCGACTTCATCAACTAATTCGATAATTTTTCCAGACCAAGCTGGCTGAATTACCAGAGGCCAATAGCTACAAGCAAAGCTTTTGTAAGGCAATGGTGGCTATAGCAGAAAAAATTCCAAAAATTCCTTATACACCAACTAAAGAAATCACTGCAGTAGTTAGCCCCCTCATCCGTCATTTAGCCGAAACTGCTACTGTCCTAACTGACTGGATCAGGGATGAAGATATAATAAAGCCCTTTGCTAGCTTAGGGAAATTATATCACGGTCAAGGTATCTATGACCAGGCTGAACTGTGGTATCAGCAATGTCTAAAGATAACTAGAAGCCGCTTGGGTCACCACCATCCCCATGTGGCCGAAAGTCTCAACAACCTGGCTGGACTTTACTATGATCAGGGGCGGTATGATCAAGCCGAACCCCTCTATAAACGGGCATTGGATATGATAAAGCGGCTGCTGGGTGAAGACCATCCCGATGTGGCCGACAGTCTCAACAACCTGGCATTACTCTACTATGCTCAGGGGCGGTATGATCAAGCCGAAACCCTCTATATCGATGCTTTGGAGCTGTTGAAGAAGCTGCTGGGTGAAGACCATCCCGATGTGGCCGACAGTCTCAACAACCTGGCATTACTCTACCATGCTCAGGGGCGGTATGATCAAGCCGAAACCCTCTATAAACGGGCATTGGATATGATAAAGCGGCTGCTGGGTGAAGACCATCCCCATGTGGCCAAAACTCTCAACAACCTGGCTGGACTTTACGATGATCAGGGGCGGTATGATCAAGCCGAACCCCTCTATAAACGGGCATTGGATATGAGAAAGCAGCTGCTGGTGCTGTGTGAAAACCATCCCGATGTGGCCGACAGTCTCAACAATCTGGCTGCACTGTACTATGCTCAGAGGCGGTATGATGAGGCCGAACCCCTCTCTAAACAGGCATTGGAGATGAGAAAACAGCGGCTGGGTCACTACCATCCCGATGTCGCCCAAAGTCTCAACAATCTGGCTGCACTGTACTATGATCAGAGGCGGTATGATGAGGCCGAACCCCTCCATCAACAGGCATTGGAGATGAGAAAGCAGCTGCTGGGTGAAGATCATCCTGATATAGCCCAAAGTCTCAACAACCTGGCAACACTCTACCAAGCTCAGGGGCGGTACGATGAGGCGGAACCCCTTTTTGTCCAAGCATTGGAGATTGCCGAACGGAAGTTAGGCTTAAACCATCCTAACACGGTAACCTTTGGTGATAATTTGAAAAGGTTGCGCGATATCCTTAATAATACTTAATTTTTGAGGTATTTTCAGAATAAATTGGCTATTTGGTGCGATGTATTCATAACAATGACTAGTTATCAAAAGAAATTGTAATTCACCCTACAGGATTGACCTTTGGTCACGCTAAGCGATGCTCCTTTGGAGCCGCTAAAAGCGAACGCATTCTCAACCCAACAACCAAAGAATAGCTCTCTTTACCAAATTCCTATCAAAAGCGCTATAATAAAATATTACCCTATATTATTCCCACACCCCACACCCCACACCCCACACCCCACACCCCACACGTGAGGTCTTTGTCAAAAAACCTACCTTTATCAGCACTCCCCACCCGCTATTTCACGTAACTCCAAAATATTCTTCGGCCAACACTTGACATTTTTCAGTAAAGTGTAAGTATATAGACCCCAAAAGCAATTAGTGAAATTACTAGAACCATGAGTTTATCCCTAAAGCAGCTGACCGTTTATCTGACATTGCTGGGCTTGGGCGGAGGTGCAGGGGTTTTGGGTAGTCGCTATCTCATGGCAGAGCAAGAGGTAATCAGACGCCCACAAATCGTTCCAGCAGTATTACAACCATTCACGCCACAACGACCAACGGTTAAACCCCAGAGAAACCTGAATTTCATTGCTAAAGCGGTAGAGAAAGTAGGTCCGGCAGTGGTGAGAATCGATGCAGCCCGTCAGGTATCACGGGATATCCCACAACCGTTCCACAATCCCTTCTTTAGGCGCTTTTTTGGGGATGACCTGCCTATGCCAAAACAGCGCATCGAGCAAGGCACCGGCTCTGGGTTTATCCTCAGCTCCGATGGACGCTTGATTACCAATGCCCACGTTGTAGAAGGCACAGAGGAAGTTAAAGTCACCCTAAAAGACGGTCGCAGCTTTGACGGTCAAGT
>NZ_JAAHHE010000235.1:0-9693 GCF_010692525.1 Moorena sp. SIO3B2 | reverse complement strand
AAATAAGACATCTATAACTGTACCTTCAAAAGCTAATCTAGAAGATGTTAAGGTAAAAAGTGGAGAAATTGAGATTAGACCAGATGAATTGGCTGATATTAAAGCTGAGATTAAGCAATTACTAAACAAGATTGCTGACAATCCCATAACTGCTAACGAATCTGTTGCTGTTGAAATTATCAAGGTACAAATTAATGATAATCCTACTCTTAAGCAGCGACTAATATGTGCTTTGAAAGCAGGAGGAATTGAGGGATTAAAAGCATTATTTAATCATCCCGCGTTCTCTATTCCTGTTGAGACAGTTAAGGGATTCCTGGATCCAGAATAGTATCCTCAACAGGTGGTGTATCGAAAAGGCGGTTTAGGCAGGCGATCGCCCCTCTTGCTAAAACCCCAACTTCTGCACCGCCCTCGGTTTCACTACCCAATCGCACTTACTGCCTTCTTTTTCTATTCTGGACTAACCTCTAAATACCGTTACAAAGTCCCCAAATCATTAGTGATTGGGGATTATATATTTTTTAATAGAGTGTGGGATTTGGGCGCGTGGGGAGAAAGAATAGGGAATATTATATAGCGGTTTTTATAGTAATGATATATATATAATATAGCAATTTTCATAGCTATGAGGTACACAATTTCTGGATTTTAGGGAACAGGGAACAGGGAACAGGGAACAGAGAAGATGGAAGATGGAATAAGGAATAGGGATGTGCTGCATCAAGAAAGGGAATTAAAGTCAAAGAATACTGTATGTACCTCATAACTGCGAGAAACGCTATAATAGAATATAGGATTTTTACCGACTCCCGACTCCCTTTACAATATGTACAAGCTCACAATTAATAAAATTGGGAATTCCCTAGGCATAACTCTACCTGAAGAGATCCTACAACAGCTCAATGTTGGTGTTCGCGTAGCGTGGCCTTTTGGCCAGGGAGATACTGTATTTATCACAGAAACCGCTGATGGTGTTGAAATCACCACGAAAGACCCTGAGTTTGAAACGGTAATGGCAGCTTATCAGAAAGTCAGCAAGAGGTATGAAAATGCCTTGAGGGAGCTGGCTAAGTGAGGGAACCGCTGTGGATAAATGATGGAAAGATTAGCAACAGACCAAGAAAGCCAAAATGCGATTGCTAAGTGGCTAGAAGCAAATGTCGGTACTTAATTTGATGATCCATACTAATCAAATACGGATGCTAGACTGGGTTGAATATAACCTAAAATGACCCTCCCAAGGTTTTTGACGTTGGGAGTTTTTTTACTGTCTGCTAACCATAACTCTGGTATAGATAAGTTTTCCATTTGAGATGTAAACGGAAAAGGTCTTTTTTTAGTAAAATTAAAAACTCTAGAGCTCTTGCCCCTCTTGCCTCTTGCCTCTTGCCTTTTGCCTTTTTCGACCATCGATTAATTTACAACTCGTTTGGAAAACCTCTACAGCGTTTTTCATAACTATTAGGTACACAGGATTTTTTCACTCTTGCCTATTGCCTATTGCCTCTTGCCTCAATTTAGCCAATTCCTCCTGAGCAAACTCTCGCAGTTTAGGATCGGAGTCATGGTCTGCTCTATCCTGCAATAAGGATCGGGTTTGGGAATGGTTAGGATAATATTCGAGGATGGCCTTAAGGGCTGCTTCTCGAGGATTGTCATCCCAGAATTCCTTACGCTCAAAGGGGTCATGGAGAGTGCGAACGCATAAAAATTCAAATAACCAAGGCTGGTCGTGCCAACCTTGAGCTAACTGTTCAATTGCTGTAACTCGCATATCCGAATCAGTATCAGAGCGAGCCCATGCTTGAAGTAGGGCTAAGGTATCTGGGTGGTCTTGGTAACCTTGAGCTAACTGTACAATTGCTGTACGTCGCACCGACGAATCAGTATCAGAGCGAGCCGATTCTTGAAGTAGGGCTAAGGTATCTGGGTGGTCTTGGTAACCTTGAGCTAACTGTTCAATTGCTTCACGTCGCACCGACGAATCAGTATCAGAGCGAGCCCATGCTTGAAGTAGGGCTAAGGTATCTGGGTGGTCTTGGTAACCTTGAGCTAACTGTACAATTGCTGTACGTCGCACCCACGAATTTTTATCAGAGCGAGCCCATGCTTGAAGTAGGGCTAAGGTATCTGGGTGGTCTTGGTAACCTTGAGCTAACTGTTCAATTGCTGTAGCTTGCACATTCCCATCTTGATCAGAGCGAGCCCATTTTTGAAGTAGGGCTAAGGTATCTGGGTGGTCTTGCCAATGGGTGGCTACTGCTACCACAGCGTTAGTGCGAATATCACTATCACTGAATCTTTTTCTATTTTGACTGGCGGGGCGACAATGTCGCCTGTAGACTAGATGGGCAGAGGGATTGAGACAAGTGACAAAAAAAGATAGGCTGAAGATATTGCACTTCCTACCTATCAAAATTTAATGTTACCTGAATTATATCAAATCCATTTTGAACAATACCTAAAAGAGTCAGATTATCTATTGTTTGAGATAATCATTAATCTTGTACAATCCATAAAACAGGTAAGTTTAGAAAAACTAGCAGCATCCTTACCCTTGCCAATTAAGTATGAAAGCAGAAGAAAAAAACTCCAAAGATTTTTGTCTTTGACAGAATGGGATGTTAACACAATTTGGTTATCACTAATTACCCAGTGGATTTCTCAATCAATTGACAAACAAGAAGTCCAGCATATAGCCATAGATCGAACTAGATGGCAGTCAGTAAATATCTTAGTAATTAGTTTAATTTATCAGAGAAGAGCAATCCCCTTGTATTTTGAACTATTAGATAAAAAAGGAAATAGTAACTATGACGAGCAAACTCAAGCTTTAGAAAAAGTATTAGGCAAGTTTACCAAATATAAAGTTGTCGTGCTAGGGGATAGAGAATTTTGCTCAGTGGATCTGGCAACTTGGCTCAAACAGAAGGATGTATACTTTTGTTTACGTCTGAAAAAGAATCATTTTATTGAACAAGAAACTGAAATTTGGACTCAGTTACAACACTTAGGTTTAAAGCCAGGAATATCTTTTTATCTTCAAGGCATAAAAATTACTAAAACCAAACAAGTATTGGGATTTGATTTGGCAGCTAAATGGCAACAAAAGCGTTGGGGAATGAACGCAGATGAAGGGTGGTTTATTTTAACTAACTTGGGGTCACTCACACTGGCTATTGAGGGTTATAAAAAACGATTTGGTATAGAAGAAATGTTCCGATATTTAAAAAAAGGAGGCTATAACTTAGAAGGAACTAAACTAACTGGTCAACGGTTAGTTTCTATTTTGATTAGAATTAGTGTTGCTTATACAATTAGTACCTTTAGTGGACAAATAATTAAGCGCAAGTGCATCCAAGACTATGTAGGTAGAGTGAAAGAAGTAAAACGCATTTTTTCTCGACATAGTAATTTTTATATTGGATTATATGGTTACAACTGGGTTAATTTTTACTCTCAAGTTGATCAACTTGTTGATAAGTTAATGAAGTTATCCCCAAATAAACGCCCATTTTATCAACGAGGTCTCAAAGCTATGACCTTGATTATATCCGCTTTCTAGCTACTCTTGTCACCCCGCCAGCTATTTTGATCATAATTAATTAAGTCTTTGACGCGATTCAGTAATGTAGTATCTGTTGATTTAATCTCATAGCGATTCCTCACCTCAGATAAAAAATCTGCTGCCAAAAATAAATTTCCAAACCTATTACTCTCTCCATATTGTGCTATCAAATACTCAATAATTTCTCCAGCTTTTCTGGAATCAATCATGCCCACAATCAACCTCAGCACTTCATGCCAAGATTCATCCCGCCAGTGCTGACCAAATACTTGGGTTTGTAACTGTTCTAGGTCAATCTTCTGGGTTTTCTCAAATTTCCTGACAAATTCCCAAGCACAGAAATATTCCAAAAATGTCCGATGCACAAAGGCGTAGTAATCTGCTCCCATGAAACACAAGATAAAATTGCGGGTGCGCAACTGATTAATCATTACCTTAGCCACCGCTCTTGGATTAGTAACTTCCCGTAGTTTCAACTCCTCGAAGATAATCCGTTCTAAATCCTCTGCACTAATCAGATTTCCCGCTAATCCTGCTTGATTACCCTGCATGAAATCTGCCACTTTTCCCAGCATCTGTTGCTTATCTTGATAATCAATTGTCTTGGGGTCAAGACGATTATCTTCTAGTAATGCTCGTTCCACATCCCATCGATGGAGCAGTAATCGAGAGGATTGGTTATAGAGTTCAGAGCGGTCACGAGGCAATTCTTGATTGCGATTCAGGATTGCCATCATGGTTAGTAATAGGGGATTTTGCGCCAGTTGTCGAATCGGGGAGGATGTATTGATTGCTTTTTGTAAGCGCTCCCGTTTCCTAACTTTATCGGCTTGATCCGTAAAGGTTAACTCATGCCAGTGCTCGATAAACGTTTTAATTTGTTTTGAGTCCAAGTCTTGGAGCATAACATGACGAAATTCAGCATCCCGTAGCCGTTGGGGTTTATAACCAATTACCCGAGATGTCACAATTACTCTTACCTTGGGATAGGTATTGGTAAAGCGATGAATATCCGTAATTACATCCTCTCGTTTCCCTGGCTCAAACACTTCATCCAAGCCATGGCCGTTGGCCACGCTACGCGAACAAACATCACTAAGGCTTTACCAGCTTTTAACTTCTCATCAAGGTAATGTTGATTGAGATGACATATCGCTCCACTGCTTTGATGACAGAATTCCAAGAAGTTATTACACTGTCCATTATCGCGATTCCGGATATAAGTGCGTAATTCAATCAGTAAGGGAATTGGTAGAGAAAGGGCAGTAGTTAGATCGGTTCTTGCCCACTCCAATGCTAAATATTGCAACAAAGTAGATTTACCAGAGCCTGGGTCTCCTAAAACCACCAAATACCGATAGCCTTGAGAGTCCTTGATCACATCTAATACAGATTTAATTGGCTGTTGATAATAAAGCTTTTTAGATTTTTCCAGCTCCTTTTGGTCAATTTCCTGTTCTAGTTGACCACTCTCTAGCAGTTTTTGATAATAATCTTTAGGCAGTTCATGAATCGCCTCTGGCATCAAGTCATGAACCTCTCGCACATTTTGGGGGATAAATATCGTCCAGAGTTTTAGTTGATTATAGGCAGAGCCATCGGTATCTAAACTATCTAATTTAACATTACCGTAGCTCTCTAGGAGTGCTTCTTGATATTCCCTTAAGTTAAAGTCTGGGATAATGCCTGCTGTAGCGTTAGTGTTTTTTGCGATCGCGTAGCGTAGCCCTTCGGGCTAATCGCATCTAACGTTTGGGAATCCCAGATAGGCCGTAACTTATCCGATTGCTTGATGATAGTTTGTACTTGCTTGAGATATTGTCTACCAATATACTTCCAACGAAATTCTTCCGGTAATGATAATAACTTCAGCTCAACCCAAGTCTTGGCTAATGTATCGGTATCTATTTGTTGACAGCCATAGTTAAAGGCACTTCCCAGGATAGCTTTAACGGATTGGTTATTAATATACTGCTTGAGGGGTTTAGTATATTGTTTTATTTCTTGCTTAGATAGGTCAGCAACCTTTAATTCTTGTCCAACTAAAGCCACAAAAGCTTTTAAGGCTTTAACCAAGAGTTTTTTCTGGGTATCTTGATCCGATAGTCCGCTATACTCTTTGATAGATTCTTTGAAAAAATCCTTAGTGTAGTCTTCTAGAGCGTCTTTGGCCAACGGACCGATCACTTCCTTGGCGAGATAGCCACCAGCACTAGAAATTCCCCACAGTGCTAACCAATCTAGCATGATCTTGGTAGTTGTTTTTTGGTTTATCTATTATTATAGATCTTTAGGGAGCAGGGAGCAGGGAGCAGGCAAGAGGCAAGAGGCAAGAGGCAAGAGTTGGGACAGCCTGCCCCGTCATGAACCACTGTTCGGTCAAAAAATTGTAAACCCTAAAGGCATTTAAGGTTAAGATTTCAGGCTAGACCGCACTTAGTAACAGCCTCGCTAGTTTTCCGTATTATAAGTAGGAAAGTCAGTATAACCTTCTTTACCTGGAGAATACCAAAATTTCACATCTGGAATAGGATTAAGGGGCCAATTATTAGCGAAGCGATCAACCAAATCTGGATTACTCAGAATCGGTCTTCCGAAAGCAATTAAATCCGCCACACCTTCTTGAATTGCAGCTTCGGCTGTTTCTTGAGTATAGCCGCAATTACCAATAATTGGACCATCAAAAACGTTTCTAAGCTCAGCCAAAGTTATCGGTTCTCCTAATTCATGAAATCCAAACGCCAACCCATCTAATACATGAATATAAGCTAACCCATAACTGTTTAACTCTTTAGCTACATAAAGAAATGTTTCACGATAATCCACAGACCCCATATCATTAAATAAACCATTAGGAGACAAACGAACCCCCACTCTATTCACTGGAAAAACAGTTATTACAGCTTCGATTACTTCTTTGAGTAAACGATATCGATTTTCAATGCTACTCCCATAGTTATCTGTTCTTTGGTTGGTTTTAGATTGCAGAAAAGAGTCCAGTAAATAACCATTAGCTGAATGAATCTCTACCCCATCAAAACCTGCCTGTTTGGCATTTTCAGCCGCTTTTTTATAGTCTTCTACTATTTGGGGGATTTCTTCAGTTTCCAGGGCTCGTGGGGTTTCGTGAGGCTGTTTTCCCTGAGGGGTATGAACATATTCTTCGTTAATTTTAATGGCTGAAGGAGCAACAGCTAGCTTACCATCATGGAAACTACTATGAGAAGCCCGACCACAGTGCCAAAGCTGCAAAAATAATGGCGTATTCTTAGAGTGTACACTACTAACAACTTTTTTCCACCCTTCAGTTTGTTCCAGAGTATAAATACCAGGAGCATTTACCCAACCGTTAGCTTGAGGGGAAATAAAAGTACCTTCAGTGATAATTAGACCTACTCCAGTTCTTTGAGTATAATATTCCACCATTAAATCATTGGGAATACCCAGATTAACTGCTCTACCTCTAGTTAAAGGAGGCATTACTACTCGGTTTTTTAAAGATAAATCACCTAATTCAAAAGGGCTTAGTAGTTTGGACAAAGATAGTGGAGCTGTCATTTATTGTTCCTCTCAATTTAAATTGAATCAAATCCATTTCAACAAAAATAGGGCATCACTTCTTTAGCAAAAAGCCTCATCGAAGCGGCAGCATTTTCTACGGAAATGGTGTTAAAATTTACCTGCATAGAGGCGAAGTCAAAGCCCCCAACTTGTTCATAGTAGCCACGGATTGTCTTTCGCAATTGTTCAGGTGTACCAATCCAAGCAGCTCCCTTCTCTACCTGAGATTCAAAAGTTTCTTGCTTTAGTCCAGCAATGATTTTGTTGTAGCGATCATAGTCTGGGTAATGGGTATCGATTAACCAATCAGAAGCCGCTTCTAGCAAAGATTTCAAATACTCGTTCAAGGGTTGACGAGCAATTGCGATCGCTTCCTCTGAGGTTGGGGCACAAAACATCTGAAAAGCCAACATTACCCGACCTTGGCCTTGATGACCAGCCGACTTCCAGGCATCTCGATATAGCTTAAGTAACTCAGCCATTTTCCCAACTGCCAAAGGCACTGCCATGATTCCATACCCCTTGTGACCAGCAGCCACAAAGGATGCGGGGGTAGCCAGAGCAACTACCCAGAAAGGAGGACGGGGAGTTTGAGTAGGACGGGGCAAAGACGTAACGTTATCAAAGCGATGAAACTGACCCTCCATGGTCACATTTTCTTGTTCGAGCAGGCAACGTACCTGTTCCATCCCTTCCTCAAGGCGGCTGCGGCTCTCGTTCATATCAATGCCAAATCGGGCAAATTCATGGGGAAGAAATCCACGAGCAAAGCCAACTTCCACACGTCCGTTGGAAATGGCATCGAGCATACCAATTTCGCCAGCTAATTTGAGTGGATTGTTGAAGACAGGCAAAACAGCTCCAGTGATCAGGCGAGCCTTTCGAGTTCGTTGGGATGCAGCAGTCAGAAAAACAATGGGATTAGGGCTATATCCGCCATATTGGTGGAAGTAGTGTTCGACAATCCTAATATTAGTATAACCGAGTTTATCACACAGACTGACCAGATAGAGAGCTTCGTTAAAATACTGGGCTCCTGACTTCTGTTGAGGGCTAACATCGGGCAAAAACTGTAAACCAAATTCCATTATTTTTAGGTTAGGGTTAAAAACTAAAAATGCGATCGCTACTTTTCAGTGATGGTGGCTTCAATATGTATAACACGAGGCATTAAAATTAGGACATTGATACAAGTAGCAAAAGGGTCGCACCTGTGGAATGGGCATCTGGCGTGGAACGGGCATCTTGCCCGTTACAATCTTCCGGCGGGCAGGATGCCCACTCTACTCCTATTCAAAAGAAGATTCAGCAACGCGAAATTCTAACTTCTAAATTCTAACTTCTAACTTCTAACTTCTAACTTCTAACTTCTAAACTAAACCCCGGTAACACCTCATCTCCTGTTAACACTACAGGCATTGCTACTACTTTTACAGGTTGCTTAGCCAGATAAATTTCTACCAGTTTATCCTGGGGATTAATCAACCAACCCAAACGCAAGCCACTGGCTAAATACTCTTGCATTTTCTCCTGTAACGGCTTTAATCGATCTGTCCGTGAGCGCAACTCAATCACAAAATCGGGACAAATCGGTGGAAAACCTTCTCTTTCTTTTTGATTCAGTGCTTTCCATCGTTCCAGGGCTACCCAAGATACATCGGGAGAGCGATCGCCACCACCTGGTAAACTAAACACAGTCTGAGAACTGAAGACAACCCCCAACCGAGTCTGACGATTCCAAATAATTAAATCACCAATCAGATTCGCCTCAATACTTCCACTTTCTCCGCCTAAAGGAGTCATAATAATTAAATTACCTTGAGGTGAACGTTCAAGCTGTAAATCAGGATTTGCCTCACACAAGCGATAAAACTGCTCTCTGGTCAGAGTGGTAATGGGCTCTAGATTTAATACTGTGGTCATCCTAATTATCCTCAATATTCAAAAAACCAGCGATGCACAGAATTTTTTCCCTGTTCCCTATTCGCGACTCCCGATTCCCGACTCCCGACTCCCGACTCCCTAAAATAAATAGATTATCCGCCCCTAACGCTGATTCTGCAATTTTCTCATTTCCTCTTGTACCCCCACTGCCACTTGCAAGGCTTGGTCTAGCACTCGTCCATACTCACTGGCCTGATCACTCAAGTGCAGGGCTGTCAACGTAGTTAAATTAGTAGTAAATAGCTGAGGATTCTTAGTAATAAACTGCTTATTCTCCCTGAGAATTCGTTCTGTCTTCAAGGCACGCACTAAATCCGTTTTCATCACCCCAAGGGCTTCGAGCACTCGCTCCCGATTACTGAGACCAACACCTGGATTACCAGCTTCTTCCAATTGATCATTAATGTGTACAGCTCTAATCACGGTATTGTATCGATCCACTTCTTTCACCAGCCGTCTAACTGCCTTATATTTCAGCCAGAGAAAGGACCCTCTACCCAATTTGATCAGGAAATCTCCTGGTTCTTTTGGTTTCTCTAGGAAAAAACCTCTGACTCGCTCTGGCTTCTCCCCAATCAAATTGGATAGATAGTCCTCTGAAATCACCAAGTCCTGCA
>NZ_JAAHHE010000234.1:0-9847 GCF_010692525.1 Moorena sp. SIO3B2 | reverse complement strand
GTTCTCTATGCAGGATTGATGATTACTCCAGAAGGAAACCCAACGGTTCTGGAATTTAATTGTCGCTTTGGGGATCCAGAAACTCAAGCTATCCTACCCTTGCTAGAAACTCCCCTAGATCAGGTGCTTCTGGCTTGTACCCAACAGCGACTGGCGCAATTACCAACTATTACTTGGAAACAAGGGGCTGCTGCTTGTGTGATTGCTGCCTCGAAGGGGTATCCGGGAGCTTACGAAAAGGGTAAGGTAATTACTGGTATCGAACAAGCTGAGCAACACGGAGCAATAGTTTGCAGTGCTGGTACTACCCTGAAACAGGAGGAGCTAGTTACCAGTGGTGGTCGGGTTTTGGGGGTTACCGGAACGGGGAAAACAATAGCGCAAGCTTTATCAGTTGCTTATAGCGCTATGGATTGTATCCACTTTGAAGGGATGTATTACCGTCGGGATATTGGTTATCGGGTTTTGCAGGATGTTTATTGATGCGATCGCATTCGTAAGTTCTTGCTCCCATTGATAGCAGCAACACGAGACCAGCAATACTCCCTCAACGGCTATTACCCATGGTTAACCCATCAAGCCGTAATAACATCACACACTACCCGAAAACCAATGTTGACTTGGATATTGTCTGCCGGGATATAGCTGAAGCGGCAAGCCGAGCGGCATATCCCAGGAATGATATCCCAGGAACCACCGCGCAGAAGCCGGGAATGATGATCATACTCATTGATACTATTTAGCCAAGCACTACCATCAACCGGAGCGCTTAGGTAGTTTGGGTACCAATGGTCAGCACACCACTCCCAAACATTCCCATGCATGTCATACAAACCAAAGGAATTGGCTACACCAAAGCTACCTACACGAGTAGTTTGTTCTCGATATACCCCTTCTGGCTCAGAGCTGTATGTACCGTTGCTATCGTAATTGGCCACATCGGTGGTAATGGTTTCACCGAAGTGGAATGGCGTACTGGTACCAGCCCGACAGGCATATTCCCATTCCGCCTCACTCGGAAGCCGATAGTTTCGTCCAGTCAGCCTAGATAGAATAGCACAAAATTTCATCGCCTCATACCAAGATACCTTTTCCACTGGCAGAGTATCGCCTTTGAACTTAGAGGGCTGGGGGTTTAGGGAAGGGGAGACTTGGAATAAGGTTGCTACAGCCCGCCACTGGGCCTGGGTAACCGTAAACTTTCCCATGAAGAAGGGAGAGACTCTGACCCAATGCTGTGGACTTTCATCGTCGCTATGTCCCTTCTCAGTTTCTGGTGAACCCATGAGGAATCTTCCCCCAGGGATGTACACCATATCTAGCCCTACACCATTGCCTAAGTCTTCTGTGAAATATTGGGCTTGGTGACGGCGGCGCTTTTTAATTTCACCGTATTTATCTAGAGTTACCACATCAAACTCAAAAGATTTTAGGGTCACTCCCTCGACTGGTGAGGGCTCGGAGTTTTGGAATTGGTTAAAAAATCCAACTACAGCTATTCCTAAACTGCCCAACCCCCCCGCTTGACTTGATTGTTGTCTATTAACAACAGTAGAATCTTCTGGTTTCTGGGATGGCCGTGGAGGATTAAGTTCGGAGTTGATTGCTTGTAACTTTTCCCAAAGAACCTGAGTATCTTTAGGACGTTGATAAACTCGCACCATCAAACTATCAAGAAAATCCCCTAACTCTGAAGAAATGTGTGGTGCATGGGGTCGCCACATCAAGATATCATTACCAGCATCATACAAATCTGAGGGTTCTTGCCCTGTCAGCAAATAAACAAATGTCCGTCCTAGAGCGTAGAAATCCGATTGGGGTACCGCTTGACCATGGATTTGTTCTAGGGGAGTATACCCAGGGGAAATCATACTGGTAACATTCCCAGCAGATTGTTTGAACATAAAAGTGTCGGTAACTTGGCGCACTGTGCCAAAATCAATTAATACTAGTTGTCCATCTGGACGCAAAATAATATTGGAAGGTTTGATATCGCGATGGAAAAAGTTTTCCTGATGAACTGCTTGGAGAATATCAACGATTTGAAATAACCAATCCAAGGCTAATTTTTCATCAATGGGGCGATTTCCTCGCTTTTCCTGATACTCCTCTAAATTCAGCCCAGAGATTTTTTCCATGACCAAACAGTATAGGGGGGTTTGGTGGTTTCTGGGAAAGAAGGTAAAATTTTCCTCTCCTTTAGGAATACCTGGATGATTGAGCTGAGTGAGAACTCTGGCTTCTTGCTCAAAAAGTTCCACAGCTTTGGGTTCATCGTTAATCAAAATTTTGAGAACCTTGGCAATTCCCTTGTGAGTCACCTCATAGATTCGTCCAAAGCCACCTTCTCCGAGTAATCGGCTGACCCGATACCGTCCCGCCAGCAATAACTCAGAACCGCAGCTTGAGCAGAATAGATCCGTATCAGGGTTACCGGGCTGAGGACACCCAGGATTTATGCACAGGATCATTGGGGTTAAAGATGGGTTGATCTACTTGAAAGTTTAGCTTTAAGTTTGTTAAGTAGAAGTTTTAAGTAGAAATGCGTTCGCGTAGTGTGGTCTACGGCCAATCGCTTTTGGTATAGTCAACGACAATAATAAGCCTAAATATTACAACTTAATCGTTGGTCATTAATAATGCCACGAACAGATAGCTATGGGCAAGATACTTATAGGCAAGTCTACAGACTAGATTTTCCGCAGCTGGATGCCGGGAAAGCAGCACCTGCGGTTCTAACATCCCAGGAAAAGCGCGATCTATCGCGATCTATACAGTGATATCTATAACAGTGCGATCGCACTCCCATCCAATTGCTGATGAACCCTATATATAAAAACAATAGCGATAGAGCTATCCTAGCAATGCTTTAGGTCTAGGATAGACAAGGGGTGATCGGGTGATCGGGAGAAATTAAGCTCTCAAGTATATACTAGACACTGAAGTTCTCAAAAAATCTTCATAAAGAAACTTATACCCACTGATACCAGCGGTATCGATGGTCTCAATGATAACCTTCATGGGAAAATATGAATCCAGGAATTGACCTCCAAAGCAGTTTTATTCAATCGCTGAGTGATCTAGGCATCCCCGCTGGTGCAGCTAAAGCCATTTGGATGCCATTACCCCTATTTCTAATGATTACCGTTGCCACCGTAGGGGTTTTGGTAGTGGTCTGGTTAGAACGAAAAATTTCAGCTGCTGCTCAACAGCGCATTGGTCCAGAATACGCTGGCCCTCTAGGGGTACTCCAGCCTGTAGCAGATGGCATCAAACTCGTCTTCAAAGAAGATGTTATTCCAGCCAAATCTGACTCTTTATTATTCACCCTCGGACCAATCCTGGTTGTACTGCCGGTATTTATCTCCTACCTGATTGTACCGTTTGGACAGAACTTGGTAATTACCAATGTGGGCACAGGCATATTCCTATGGATTGCCCTGTCGAGCATTCAGCCGATTGGTCTGTTAATGTCTGGCTACGCCTCTAATAATAAGTATTCCTTACTCGGAGGCTTAAGAGCTGCAGCTCAGTCTATCAGTTACGAAATTCCTCTAGCATTAGCGGTTCTAGCTGTTGTCATGATGTCCAACAGCCTCAGCACCATTGACATCGTTGATCAGCAATCGGGATACGGCATTCTGGGTTGGAATATCTGGCGTCAACCAGTGGGTTTCCTAATTTTTTGGATTTCGGCCTTGGCAGAATGCGAGCGACTCCCCTTTGACTTACCCGAAGCAGAAGAAGAACTGGTAGCTGGCTATCAGACAGAATACGCTGGGATGAAATTTGGTTTGTTCTATGTCGGTTCCTACGTCAATCTCGTGTTATCTGCCTTGCTCGTAGCAGTGCTCTATCTCGGTGGGTGGGAGTTCCCCATTCCTCTCGATAAGCTTGCGGGCTGGCTAGGTGTGAGTGAAACCAGTTCCTGGTTGCAGGTGATTACTGCTTCTTTAGGGATTACCATGACCCTGCTAAAGGCTTACTTCCTGATCTTTACAGCTATTCTGTTACGCTGGACACTGCCTCGGGTTCGGATTGACCAATTGCTTAACTTAGGCTGGAAGTTTCTACTACCAGTAGCTTTGGTAAATCTTCTATTAACTGCTGCTCTTAAATTGGCATTTCCAATTGCCTTTGGTGGTTAGTTATTAGTTATATCAAGTCCGTTTACTGGCTACTTTTTTATTAAAAGTTAAGAATTAACAAGTAACGAAAAAACGATAGTAATAAGTAGTAAAACGGACAAGATATACTTAAAAAAGTACATAATTTAGGAATCATAAATCAGTACTACAATACTCAGCAAGACCATCAAGAGAGAGACACTAAACTATTATTATGCTAAAGTTCATCAAACAGGTTGGCGACTACGCTAAAGAAACTGTGCAGGCTGCTCGCTACATTGGTCAAGGGATATCGGTGACTTTTGATCACATGCAACGGCGTCCAATTACAGTACAATACCCTTACGAAAAACTAATCCCCTCTGAGCGCTATCGCGGTCGGATTCATTTTGAATTTGATAAGTGTATTTCCTGCGAAGTCTGTGTGCGGGTTTGTCCGATTAACTTGCCAGTGGTAGATTACGAATTTGATAAAGCTACTAAGAAGAAAAATCTCAAGCACTACAGTATAGATTTCGGAGTTTGTATTTTCTGTGCTAACTGCATTGAATACTGCCCCACTAACTGTCTATCAGCGACGGAAGAATATGAAATTTCTACCTACGACCGTCATGAGTTGAACTATGATAATGTAGCCCTGGGACGCCTCCCCTATAAAGTTACCCAAGACCCAATGGTAACTCCTCTAAGGGAATTGGCTTATCTACCGAAAGGGGTTATGGATCCTCATGATTTGCCAGCAGGTTCTCAAAGGGCTGGTATGCGTCCAGAGGAAATTCTCGAGCAAATGCAATCAAAGGAAGAAGACGTTAAGAGTTAGTTGTTAGTCATTGGTCTTTTAAAAGTTGTTCGCGTAGCGTGGCCAAAGGCCAAGGTTGAAGGTTGAAGGTTGAAAATTTAAAGTTGAAGGTTGAAGGTTGAAGGTTAACTAGTGACTGTTGACTGTGACCAATGACTTATCACTAATAACGATTAGCCAAAAATATATCACGAGGAGATAAGCTAAGCATGAATCTAGCGGAAGGGGTTCAGATAATTTCCGTTGCCATACTATCGGTGATCATGATTGGGGCGGCTTTAGGGGTTGTCCTTCTTTCCAACATTGTATACTCAGCGTTTTTACTGGCTGGTGTTTTCATCGGTATTTCTGGATTGTATATTCTGCTAAATGCTGACTTTGTAGCAGCAGCACAGATATTAATCTATGTTGGGGCGGTTAATGTCCTAATTTTATTTGCCATCATGTTGGTGAATAAGCGAGAGGATTTTCAACCAATGACTAAGCGCTGGGTGCGCACTGGATCCACTGCTATAGTCTGTATTGGTTTGTTTGCGCTTCTGAGTACAATGGTTTTGGCAACGCCATGGTCAGTTGAAATTGATCCAGCTATGGTTGTTACTAATACTGCTGTGGAGATTGGTCAGCATTTTTTCAGTGACTTTTTATTGCCGTTTGAGCTAGCTTCTGTACTTTTGTTAATGGCAATGGTAGGGGCAATTATCATAGCTCGTCGGGATTATATTCCTGAGGAATTGGTTTCGAGAGATCAGGAAATTGCTACAGCTTTGACCTTGCCTGAACGTCCTCGGGAGCTTGCGTCTGTAGCAGGAGATTCCACTAAGACAACCGTTTAGTTTTTTGTTGAAGGTTGTTCGCCCTTGGCATGGTGAAGGGTAAGTTGTTCGCGTAGCGTGGCCGAAATGCCAAGGTTTACTGTCACCCCTCAAGGGTCAATAACCAACTAGTAATTACCCATTTAAAAACTAAGCTGATGTTCATTTTTCTTGATGCAGTCGCTCATGGGGGAGACCCCCAAGACCGCGCTGCATCGCTTAAATTGGTTATTACCTGTTACCATAACCGCTGTTAACTGTTCCCTTTGAGCAATTTAGGTATCCCAATCTAAATGCTGAATAGCTTACTATTACCTACCTAAAAAACTATCAGATTTATGGAACTTCAACTCCAATACTTTTTACTACTTGCTGCTGCTTTGTTCTGCATCGGTATTTATGGTCTAGTAACTAGCCGCAATGCCGTGCGAGTGCTGATGTCTATTGAGCTAATGCTGAATGCGGTCAATCTGAATTTAATGGGGTTCTCTAATTTTATGGACTCAGCAGGGATTAAAGGTCAAGTGTTTACTGTTTTTGTAATTACGGTAGCAGCTGCAGAAGCGGCGGTGGGTTTAGCTATTGTGCTGTCGATATATCGTAATCGGGATACGGTGGATATGGAACAATTTAATCTGCTGAAGTGGTAGATTCAACAAAAGCTAAACATAGGGCGTTGCTCACTTGTGGAATGATTTAGGGTAAGTGGTAAGTGGTAAGTGGTAACTGACCCAACTAGACTTGATATTATTCCTTAGATCAGCAACGCCAAAATCTAGCACTCCTCAATCAGCTGACTTATCTAGTTCACAAATCAAGTTTTAGTTAACTTGAGAAAAGTGTGATAATAGACGGGGGTTGAAAACTGACTGCTTAGCAAAAACTCAAAGATTAGTTAATTTTGTAAACTTCCTTTAGAATCTGGTGTGACTATTTCGGTGAACTCATAAAATAAAAATGAATTATGGTACCCCTAAGAGACGAAAACCCAATCACAATCACGCCATATATTACTATCCTTCTGATTGCTATTAATATTTTAGTCTTTATTTATGAACTTAGCTTAAGTAAACCAGAACTCGACACGTTTTTTAGGCTTTATGCTGTGGTACCTAGGGAGTTAACCGCTAGTTTCGAGGGTTTTCCTGTGGGCCAGCCTGTGCCAGAACCCTTGACTCTGATCACATCCCAATTTCTCCATGCTGGCTTTCTTCATGTTGGCTCCAATATGTTATTTTTGTGGATTTTTGGTAACAACATTGAAGAAAAACTTGGGGGGATAAGGTTCTTAATTTTTTATCTCACTTGTGGGGCTTTAGCCGCGTTAGCCCAATGGTTTTTCTCAGCTCTATCTCCTATCCCTGCTTTAGGAGCTAGTGGAGCAATTGCTGGAGTGATGGGTGCCTATATTATCAGGTTTCCTAATGCTAAAATCCTGACTCTAGTGCCCCTATTTATCATATTTTTCGTAGCTAGGATACCAGCTGTATTTTATCTAGGGTTTTGGTTTCTACAGCAAGCGTTTAATGGCATAGCTAGTCTGGGAGCACAGGCTCAAGTGGGAATGGAGGGGGGAGGAATTGCTTACTGGGCTCATGCTGGTGGATTTGTGTTCGGAGCTATCCTTGGTCCAATCTTAGGTTTATTTGATGATTAGTGATTGGTGGGGATGGGGAAGCCTTCAGCAGTCAGCACTCAGCAGTCAGCACTCAGTAGTCAGAACTCAGCAGTCAGCACTCAGCTTTCAATAACATTGATTAAAGAAATTTACCGGTTTTATTCAAAAGCTGTTGTCGTAGCTTGCCCATAATAGCCCATAAGCTGCATGCTGATAGCTAATGGCTGATAGATGATAGATGATAGCTGAATAATTATAGGGAAGCTGTTAATTTTTTTAGCAAAAATGTAAAACCTGTGTTGAACAGGACATATTTTAGAATAGAATGTGAAATCTGGGGGTAAAATACATTACCCCTGTCTTGGATTCCAGGTAAGAAGCCTTTTCTAAATGAGCGCGAGAACACTGTTTGACAAAGTTTGGGATTTACATAGTGTTGGCACGTTGCCTTCGGGTCAGACTCAACTATTTATTGGTTTACACTTAATTCATGAAGTTACTAGTCCCCAAGCCTTTGCGATGCTGCGGGAACGGGGATTGAAAGTGCTGTTTCCGGAACGAACTGTGGCAACGGTAGACCATATTGTTCCGACGGAAAACCAAGGTCGTCCGTTTGCTGATGTCTTGGCAGAGGAGATGATGCAAGCGTTGGAAAACAGTAGTAAGGAGTTTGGGATTCGATTTTATAATATCGGCTCTGGGAATCAGGGCATTGTCCATGTGATTGCTCCGGAACAAGGGTTGACTCAGCCAGGCATGACGGTGGCTTGCGGGGATTCCCATACTTCGACTCATGGTGCGTTTGGTGCGATCGCATTTGGAATTGGTACCTCTCAAGTCCGTGATGTCTTAGCCTCCCAAACCTTGGCATTGTCTAAGCTTAAGGTTCGCAAAATAGAGGTGAATGGTAATTTACGCCCAGGGGTTTACCCGAAAGATGTGATCTTACACATCATTCGTAAGTTGGGGGTCAAAGGTGGAGTTGGCTATGCCTATGAATATGCTGGTACTACCTTTGAGCAGATGTCCATGGAAGGACGGATGACTGTTTGTAATATGTCGATCGAGGGGGGAGCTCGGTGCGGCTATGTTAACCCGGATCAGGTAACGTTTGATTATCTTAAGGGGAAAGATTTTGCTCCCAAAGGTGCAGATTGGGAACAGGCGGTGGCTTGGTGGAACAGTATCCGGTCCGATGACGATGCCGTGTATGATGATGTGGTTAGGTTTGAGGCGGCAGACATTGCGCCTACAGTGACCTGGGGGATTACACCAGGTCAAGGAATTGCGGTTAATGAAACCATTCCGATACCGGAGAGTTTGCCAGAAACGGAAAGAGCGATCGCACAACAAGCCTATGAGTACATGCAGCTAACTCCAGGCACAGAAATTCAAGGCACAAAGGTGGATGTGTGTTTTATCGGTAGCTGCACCAATGGTAGACTGACTGACCTGCGAGAAGCCGCTAAATTTGCTCAAGGTCATCATGTGGCTGAGGGAGTCAAAGCCTTTGTGGTTCCAGGTTCGGAACGGGTTAAGCAAGAAGCAGAAGCAGAAGGACTCGATCAAGTCTTTGTGGAGGCTGGGTTTGAGTGGCGAGAGCCTGGATGCTCGATGTGTTTGGCAATGAATCCGGACAAACTCCAAGGGAGTCAGATTAGTGCTTCGTCTTCTAACCGCAATTTTAAAGGTCGCCAGGGGTCTTCCACGGGACGGACGTTGTTGATGAGTCCAGCTATGGTTGTAGCCGCAGCCGTTAAAGGGGCAGTGGCTGATGTTCGGGAGTTGATGGTATAGGAGCAGGTCTGATGAGTAGTGAAGTAAAGATGATTACCGGAACAGGAATTCCTGTAGTAGGGAATGATATCGACACCGACCGGATTATCCCAGCTCGATTTTTGCGCTGTGTGACCTTTGATGGTCTCGGACAACAGGTTTTTGTTGATGACCGCGCTCAAGCTAACGGACAACATCCCTTTGACCAACCCCACTATCAAGGTGCAACGGTTTTAGTAGTAAATGGTAACTTTGGCTGTGGGTCTTCACGGGAACATGCCCCTCAAGCGATATCTAAATGGGGGATTCAAGGAATTGTCGGAGAGAGTTTTGCCGAAATCTTTTTTGGTAACTGCTTGGCGATAGGGCTTCCCTGTGTGACCGCTGACTCGGAAACCGTCAAGCAATTACAAACAAGCCTCCATGAGAATCCTGAAATCCCGATGACCTTGGATTTGGAAGAGATGCAAGTCTATTGTGGTGAGTTGCAGGCTTCTGTGTTTATGGAGGATGGACCAAGAAACATGCTGTTGACTGGGACTTGGGATACTTGTGGACAACTGGTTGCTCAAGTAGAAGCGATTCGATCCACAGCGGCTAGGTTGCCTTATATGGATTGGGGAGTTGTTTCTTAGTAGCTGATTAACTAGGATCTGCTTAACTAGACATAACTTGACCGAAGACCCTGAGGGCGCAAGCCCCTGGATTCTAT
>NZ_JAAHHE010000233.1:0-9859 GCF_010692525.1 Moorena sp. SIO3B2 | reverse complement strand
GGTTTGAGAGAGTCCCGTAAGTTCGACCGCCTTAGGTCGTGGTACTAGTGTCATGTCTCTATTCTAACAATTATGAAAAGACTTTACTAGACTTTATGACACTTTGCATAACTGTCTACTAACCCCTCTTTTTGATAGGGATTCCGCTACTCTATCAATAGTGAAGTAATCACCACTGTGGGTTATTAATAGAATTATATCACGAGATCGGTTCATATACGTTAATGGTGAAGAATAAATAACAGTAATAGGAATTAGCCATTGCCCCCTAAATCCCCCAAGTTTGGGGGACTTTTTGAGTAATCCCCCAAACTTGGGGGGTTAGGGGGGCAAAACCAACTAAACTTCGTAAGTCCTAAGTAAAATAAATAACACTCAGCCCAAAGCTGATAGCTGAGGGCTGATCGCGGGTTTCAAAAGCTCAGTTGACGCAAAGGGAGAAATAGTATCGGTAATTATTTCAACTACCCCTGTCTAATCGAGTACCCTAATCGAGTACACCCTTGGCAAGGGGATTGTGTCTACAGTTCACCTCCAATCTAATTCCCGAGATAGGCTAGCCTTTGGCAATCCCCTCAGTCTAGAGTTTTGGTTTCATCCTGGGACACATCAGGGACGGTTGAAAGTCGCCCCGTCCTCTCAAAGTCTTGCCTCAAGAGGAGCGTTCTCAGTGCGATATTCTTGGCTCCAACTAAATCAGCATGTAGTTTGTATCCACAAGCCATGCAATCAAAATCTAAGCCCTGATTGGGTCGATTGGCTTTATTGGTGTGACCACAACGGGGACATGACTGGGAGGTGAAATTAGCATCAACTCTAATCGCTAAAGCGCCACCCAAAACGGCTTTATAGTCAATGAAGTGCAAATTATTGCTGTACCTATTTTTGCAGCACCTGAATGAATCAAGTCTAAGTGTTTTTGAGCTCCGGAGTAGTCAATTTTTATGGGACCTTCTAAGGTAACTAGGCTAGCTTTACCTTTAACAAATGAGTAGTCACGCTTGTAACTAAACGTACAGGTCCGAGCTCTGAATTTAGGAGGGGGATCTAAGCCTTGGTAACGCTTGTTGGTAATCCCGGATTTTAAGTGAGTAGCATTACGCTCTACTTTCATCCAGAGATTTTTATAGATTGCAGCTACCTGTCGAGGTACGTTACATGCCATTTGGGCTGGTAACCTAAAGCGTTCTCGAATGTCGTAGTAAACCTGCTTTTGTAACTTAGCCGCATCAGAAAGTTTGCCTTTGTCAAACGCCAATTTCGATGTATAGTTCAAGGCATCACGATAAGCTAAAGTAACTGCACGAAGCTTTTGCTTTTGCTCCGGTGTGCAGTTCAACTTCAGCTTTGCTGTAATTACCTGCTGCATCGAATCTTTGACCTTTGTTAATTGTGTTATAGCAGTTATAAATTGGGTGAGGTACTTTCCCAGGGCTATTTCATTCTCATGAAAGCCAAGAAATGCTAGGCTTACAAGTTAACCGAGAGTTTGATTAGTGACCATGGGTCAGCCCCCCCAATCTGCCCCTGCTGTTTTACTGCCTAGCCTGTCCCAAGAGGAGTCAACCCCAGAGCCGATCGAGATTTTAGAAGCCTTTTCTGATATCCCAGATGTGCGCAAGGTCTCAGGTAAACGGCATAAAGTCGCTCTATGTCTAGCTCTGTTTACTCTGGCTATAGCGGCTGGTAACCGAGGGTTAAGAGCGATTGGCGATTGGCTCAACAGCTATCGGGAGGACAAGATTGAACGTTTTCTACCCCCAAAGCGGCGAATTCCTTCCTACAGCACGATTCGTCGTGTCCTAAAAACCAAAGGATTATCAGCAGTATTCTGCGGCCCTGGCTCGGTTCTTTGGCATTGAACCCAAGGCGCGGGGAAACCTTAGCTGTCGATGGCAAAGTCTTACGGGGCTCATACCAACTAGAAAGGGACAATCCTGATTCTCCCCCTCACAAGCGCAATTATGTTAGTCAGTGCTTACCTGGTCGAGCGGGGTTTGATTCAAGAGCCTGATCAAGTGGATAGCAAAACGAACGTGCGTCAAAGCCAAGAGACGAAACCTTAGGTAGTGGTCGCCTTAATCAAAAAGTTTTAACCCTTTTATGCATAGCCGACTAACCATAAAGGCGACCACTACCTTACGGTAACTTCAATACCAGAATTTATTACCCAACTGGCTGTTAAGGGTGTGGTCAACGCCATAGATGCGATTAGCACTCAAAAAAACGGCTCAGTTGATCAAAGAGAGCTGAGAATCACTACCTGGGGGCGATTAAAGGCAATCAGGGCAATCTATTCAAAAGCGTCAAAGCTTACTTTGTAGCCGAACACAGTCATACTGACATTACTTAAGGACATGGTCGGATCGAGAAACGGGTCGGCACGCATCTGCAACCAACTCGACAACATCCAGCCCTGGCCAGGGCATTAGACTCTGATTCGAACCCTTAGTGTTCGACAATTCAAAAAGGGGGGGCAACACCGTCTGGAAAAGGAAACACGCTACTATGTTGCTTCTTACGCCCTTGTCTGCTGAGTCCAAAGCCTCAGCGCATCCCTTGGATATTGGGGTGTAGAGAACAAGGTTCATTATGTGCGATTTGGTTACTCAGGGTGAAGATGCTTCACGTATTCGCATGCATCAGTTACCTCAAATCTTTGCCGTTGCTCGTAACTTTGCTCTAAATATCTATCGTTCTCATGACTTTTCAAATATGGCTCAGGCGCAAAGACGGTGCCAGTTTGGACTAGACACACTCAAGCACATTTTCAGAAATGTTATAGCCCTGGGTACTTTCCTTCTTGGTTTTAGAAGGGAGCTTCGGAGTTTCGGAACAGCGAATAAAATTTAGATGTACCTCACGCTAATTAGTAAACCCTATAGTCAACTCGATACGATATTACTTGTGGGGAGCATCTTCCTCATCAGAAGGGAACTTCAGGGTCACAACTGAACCACCGCCACCATCTTCTTGATCCGATGGGAACTTCTGGGTCATCGCAATTGGACCACCGCCACCCTCTTCGTGATCAGAGGGATACTTCTTAGTCAAGGCTGGACCACCACCACCCTCTTCGTGATCTGAGGGATACTTGCGAGTAAAGCATCCGGCACCATCTTCAAAATCAGAGGGGAACTTCTCTGTGAACGCAAATCCGCGACCGCCTCTAACATCATCCATTTCCTCTTCAGATAGCTCTTCGCACCATTGCCCTTCTAGGTAGCGGGCGAAAAAGGGAACTGCTTGGGAATTTTCTTCTGGTTTGTCCATATTAGACATGGCTTTTAACTCCTAGTGGATAAATAGGATGTGGGGAAATAGGATATAGAATGTGGCTAACTGATGTTCCTAACTAGAAATAGACACAACAAATAGACACAACTATTTCCCTATAAATCTATTAAAAGCCATGCCCCCCTAGTTGTAACGCCAAATTGGCGAAAATTTTTAATTTAAACCTAAAATAAATAAGTTAGGCTCTGGGTAGATTATTCCCTATCTTCCAGATATCCCCGGTCTGAAAATATTACACGGATTGCTATATATCTTCTTGATCAGATGGGTACTTTTGAGTCTCAACTATTAGATCATCTCGAAACTTGAAGGTTACCCCCGACCAATCTTCCCGATCAGATGGGTACTTTCTGGTAAGACTGCGAATAGGCAATACATTACCACCTTTGACAGTTTCCATTTCTTCCTTAGATAAGTCTTCAATAAATTGTCCCTCCAAGTAGCGGGCAAAAAAGGGAACTGCTTGGGAATTTTCTTCTGGATTGTTCATGTCTGACATCGTAAAATTACTCCTAGATAATTGAGGAAACTTACTGGCTAGTTAAACTCCCATTTTAATGGGATAAAAATCACCTACTCATCTCAAGATATTAAACTCGCTAAATTTAATCCTTTGGCTAAAATATTGCCTCACTAATTTAGGGAGTTTTGAAAGGATTAATTAATAGCTTATCAAGCTAAAATTATTCTACACTTAATAATAAAAAAATAATGGTACATAAAACTAAAAATTATGTATGATAGCCCTAGGAATTGGGGTGTATTCCTACTTGGAACCATTGGTATTATTTTTGCTAATGGGTAATGGTACGAGAGTAATCACAATTACCTTACCCATTACCCAAGCGTGACAATAGTGATATTATCTGGATATCAAAGAAATAAAGACGATTCTGAGTCTACTATTCGGAATCTTCTCATCTCCGGATATCTCCATCTTGTTAATGTGGTGGACACAGGAAATTCTGGAGTTTTTCAGGCATTTCTTCAAAATTCTCCAGAAGGAAATCCATTATGGCCAGATGGTACAAATCGATGGGCATGGGAGAGCGATAGTTGTGACCTCTGGCAAACCAGCGCTGTACTGTAGCATCACTACGGGAGCAAATACAGGCGATGACCTCATAAGTCACTAACCATTTGCCATAAAACTTTTGTGGTGTCATTCCCAATTGGCAGTTACTGTAGCGCTGGATTAAGGCTTGGTCTTTTTCGGTTAGAGGACGGGGCTTTTTCATAAAGATCTAGGTAGAATTCCTCCCCGTGTCTAAAGACCGGGGAGGAATTCTCCATAGTGGCTTTAGCCACCTTCTTATCCGTGGTGAGGGTCGTTGATATACCGCTGAATAGTTTCACTACTCACCTTCCCTGCGGTACTAAAAAAATAACTATTAGTCCAAAGAGATGGCAGTTTTTTTAATTCAGGGAACTCTTTTCGCAAGTAGTTTGCACTTCTGCCTTTGAAAGCCCTGACTACTTGATAAATAGCATCTGTTGGATTTATCTCTACAAAAAGGTGAATATGATCAGGAGCAACCTCTAAAGCTTTAATATTCCAGTTCTTCTCCGAAGCTATCTCAGTAAAAATTTCGTAAATCCTATCCCTAATCTTTCCTACCAATACCTTTTTTATTCTTTTCGGTATCCATACTAAATGTACAGTACACACCCCGACCGCATGGTTGTAGTGTCTGTACTCAAAACCGCTCTTTCTCAATTTATTTTCTCTCCGGACTTGCTGTTGTTTTTATTGTAGGTTAATATATAGTTAACGACAAACCCCTGAGGGTCGATAATGGCTAAAAAGAAGTTAAAAGTAGGGGTTCAGCAAATCCTTTTACACCCGGACAAAGAGACAGAGGCAATCCTGACTTATCTTTGTGAGCAGTCAGGGAAACTGTACAATATGGGAGTTTACTTTTCTCGTCAAGTGTTTTTCAAAACAGGAAAACTACTTACAGGGAAATTCGACTTGATATATGAAAAAAGCGTAGGAAAGACGATTGTAGCTAAGTCTCTCCCCTCCACCCCAGCCCAGCAGACATTGATGAGTGTGGCCGAAGCACTTAAATCCTATAAGAAGCTAAGAGAGTCTTGGTTCAAAGGGGGTTTAAAAAGTAGACCGAAGCCTCCTGGATATTTGAAAGGGAAAAAGATGTTTAAAGTCTCTTATCCAAATTCAGGAGGGCAAAAGCCAAAGAGACATGAAGACTTAATTACTTTTTCTCTGGGATTAAATGTAAAGAGATGGTTTGGAATCAAAAAATTCTCTCTGTCTTTTCCTAGTAATTTAGAAGATATAAAAATAAAAGAATGGACTATTTTACCTAAAAATGGGGCTTTTTACCTAGAAGTATCTTATGAGATACCAGAGTCAGTCCAAGTCAAAGATAAAAGCAAAGAGGCTTTGAGTATAGATTTAGGGACTTCTAGTAATTTAGCGGCTTGCGTTGACACTTTAGGAAATTCTTTTTTAATAGACTGTCGTGCCATGAAGTCCTTTAACCAATATTGGAACAAGCAAGTCTCTACAAGAAAGAAAGGTAGAGCAAAAGATTATTGGGATAATTGGCTTGATAGGGTTACTCGGAAACGGAACCATCGGATGAGAGATGGAATAAATAAGGCCGCTAAGATAATAATCAACCATTGCCTTGAATACAGTATTGGGACTATAGTCCTAGGCTGGAATGAAGGTTTTAAACAATGCTCCAATATGGGTAGGATAAACAATCAACAGTTTGTTCAAATACCTTTAGGGAAGCTAAAAGATAGGCTATCTCAGTTGTGCAGTTTACACGGAATCCATTTGGAATTGACGGAGGAAGCTTACACCAGTAAGGCCAGCTATCTTGATGGAGACTCCCTACCTGCTTATGGAGAAAAACCAAGTGGGTGGAAAGCATCAGGAAAGCGTGTAAAGCGCGGTCTTTATAAGACTTCAAATAAGTCAATAGTAAATGCTGACTTAAATGGTAGTGCAAATATCTTGAGAAAAGTAGCCAGAAAGCTAGGCATAGACCTATCCAGACTGAGTAGACGGTGTTTGACTACCGTAGCGAAGATTAGACTTTGGACGTTACCTAAGTTTATCTTGTCAGCAGAATCCCCGCGTCTTTAGACCGGGGAGTGTCAAAAAGCCTCCTCTACTGCTAGAGTTTCTAAGTCTTGTTCCCTTGGCAGTAAGCTTATGGCTGGTAAACTGCAAAAGTCTAGCGCTAGCGCAAAATGAGGTGGCAAATCCGCCACTGACAGCGATGTCGGGTATCGCGATATCAGGGATCTATGACTATACCCCAGTTCATAGTCAGTGTGGGACAGGCTAGAAGCCTGTTCCACAGAAGCCTGTTCCACCGTTTGTTGGTAGGGGTGACCCTCACCATCAGGGTGAATTGGTTTTAGCATAGGATCTATCTCCTTGTGTTAATGGAGGAGCCAGAAGCCAGCGTTTGCCATGGAAACTTTGCGCTGGCTTCTTTCTATCTCCTTATCTCCTTACTTTCATAATAACACAAAACATTTAAATACTGTAAAAACGTTAAAAAACTTAAAAAACTAATTTGGGAGGAACGTCAATTGCTTTGCGACCATTCAAAATTATCAATTCAAAATTAAAAAATACCCCCGAAATGAATTCAGAGGCTTGTATTTGTTGTCAACAATTCAAAATTATAAGGCTAGTAATTTTGTAAGCCGTCAGCCGTCAGCCGTCAGCCGTCAGCTAAAAGCTCACGCTACTTGAGGTGCTTACAATAAACCTAGAACGAGATAATTTAATAATTCCAGATTAATGAGAATTGAAAGTATGGGGAAAATTCCATGACTCCTGGCACAGACTTCGAGGCTGATAGCACCTCAAGTAGCGTGCGCGTAGGGCATTAGCTGATAGCTTATGTAATTTTGAATTTTTAATTTGGCATTTTGAATTTAAAAAAAATAACCTTTCCCTTAATTAACAGACCATGGATCACTAATCTCAGAATTAATAGACCATGGATCATTAATCTCAGGTATTTCCATAGCTTGTCGTCTGTGTTGCTGCTGTTGAATCCGATCGAGAGTACCAGTGGGAATAGAAGCAATCAGCTGACGAGTATAATCCTGTTTCGGTTCTCGATAAATACTGTCAGCGGGACCAATTTCTTCAATTTTGCCCTGGTTCATTACCATAATGCGATCGCTCATGAATTTAACTACACTCAAGTCATGGGAAATGAATATATAGGTTAAGCCGAAATCCTCCTGCAATTGTTTCAGCAAATTCAGGACTTGTGCCTGTACGGAAACATCTAGAGCAGAAACGGATTCATCACAAATGATAAACTTAGGATTAAGAGCGAGTGCCCTAGCAATACAGACCCGCTGGCGCTGACCTCCAGAAAATTCGTGAGGATAGCGATTCATCCAGTCAGGATTTAAATCCACTCGCTCCAACAACTCAGCCACGCGATCGCATTTTTCCTTACTATTACCCCCAACATCATGAATCAATAGGGGTTCCATCACTGCTTCCCCAATCTTCAGTCGTGGGTCGAGGGAACTAAAGGGATTCTGAAACACAATTTGCATTTCACGGCGTAATTGCCGCAAACCCATACCCTTGATTTTGGTAATCTCTTTACCATCAAAGTTTACTTCTCCACCCATTGGTTCAATCAAGCGCAGCAATGTTCGTGCTAAGGTAGATTTGCCACAACCGGATTCTCCTACTAAGCCCAAGGTTTCACTGGGATAAACATCAAAGGATACTCCATTGACTGCCATCAGATAGCGTTTCGTCCCGCCAAATACGCCTCGAATGGGAAAGCCTACCTGTAAGTTACGCACCGAAACTAATGGTTGTGTGGTTGTTTGGTTGAAGGTTGTTCGCGTAGCGTGGCCTTTTGGCCAAGGTTGGGAGGTTGAAGGTTGGGAGGTTGAAGGTTGGGAGGTTGAAGGTTGGGAGGTTGAAGGTTGGGAGGTTGAAGGTTGTTCGCCTTTAGCGTTCCCGTAGGGTAGGTTATCTGACGAAGTTTGAAGCTGGAACCGGTCAACATTCAACCCTTTTGATTTTTCTCGGATTACCTCTTCCCCACTAGCAGTAGTTACCACCTCCATGAAGTCAGAAACAGTTGGTAGGTATGTTACAGTTTTATCCAGAGTTGGGCGACAGGCTAATAATCCCTTGGTGTAGGGATGGTTTGGCTCAGAGAAAATTTTCCAGACATCACCCCTTTCCACAATTTTGCCTTGGTACATCACCGCTACGCTGTCAGCAATTTCCGCAATTACCCCTAAGTCGTGGGTAATAAAAATCATGGACATCCCTCGGGTATCCCGTAACTCCCTCAGCAAATCCAGAATAGTTGCCTGTACGGTAACATCAAGAGCAGTAGTGGGTTCATCAGCAATCAACACATCAGGGTTACAAGAAATTGCGATCGCAATCATGACCCGCTGCAATTGACCACCAGACAGTTCATGGGGATAACGCTTTAATATTTCCCGTTTTTGCTGGTTAATGTGGCGATTAATTAGCCGTTCCCCTGGTATTGCTTGACCAGGGTTCTCCCGACGGAATTCCTCTAGAAAAGTCTCCCTCAATTGTTGATCGCTAGGGAGTAGCTTCACCTCTTGAAGACGAGCCATGGCTTGACGCCTTGCTTCTTTTAGGGAAACATCCTGGTGTTGCAGAATTGCTTCCGTCAGTTGAAACCCACAGGTATAAACTGGGTTAAGGGAAGTCATGGGTTCTTGGAAAATCATTGAGATTTGACCACCCCGGTAGGACTGTTTTTGATCAGGACTCAGCCCTAGCAAATCCACTTCTTTTTCCCGAGCTGAGGGTCGGAAATAAATCTCGCCATTGGTAACCTTACCAGGATAGGGTACCAAACCCATTATGGCCAAAGACGTGACTGATTTCCCAGAGCCTGACTCCCCCACAATCCCTAGGGTTTGTCCTCGACGCAGTTGAAAGTCTATGCTGTCAACGGCTGTGACCTGTTTTACATCGGTTTGGAATTGGACTTTCAGATTACGGACGTCAAGAACATTGTCAGTCATGGCATTCAAGAGGATTAAGTTAAGAGAGTTAACTTAAATCATACAAAAACTCTAGGGTTTACTCCCTAGGTCAGCTGTCAGCGGTCAGCGGTCAGCCGTCAGCTGTGAGCTATCAGCTATCAGCTATCAGCTATCAGCTATCAGCTATCAGCTCTCAGCTATCAGCTCTCAGCTCTCAGCTCTCAGCTCTCAGCTATCAGCTCTCAGCTCTCAGCTATCAGCTATCAGCTCTCAGCTCTCAGCTATCAGCTGTTTTCTATCTTCAATCAGATCGATCTGGCTGCTACCTGGGAAGTAAGCTATCAGCTATCAGCTAAGCTGTTGCGCATTTAAACTGTGATAACAGCATTGCCTTTGTTTTTTATTTTTCGTACCCATTTTATAATTAACCCTCCTTCATTTAAAAGATGATTTAACAAACATTCTAATTCTTCAATTGATTTGAAAACTCGATTGGCAATATATTCTTTTGCTGAATGCCAAACCAATTCAATTAAGTTATAATCAGGACTATACT
>NZ_JAAHHE010000232.1:0-9883 GCF_010692525.1 Moorena sp. SIO3B2 | reverse complement strand
TCAGGTGAGACAATCGTTGCGATGTCTAAAAATAAGGCTGAACTGGGGAGTCAAATTGCCGGTGAATTGGTCGGTATTTCCAAAATATCCCAGCCTTTGTTTCAAAGTATGTTGGCCCAAGCCACCGTAGGATTTAAAACGAGCCTCAAGCTGAATTATGAAACTGATGGGCTGATAGCAGCAGCAAAATCCTATCCAGTTTACTATACGGTGATTAGCGATCTACTCTGGGCAGAAATTGATGACCGATACCAGCTTGCCAGAGCAACAGAGCAAATCTACCCAGCAATTCTCCAGAAAGATGCTCAGTGACAGCACATTGGCAGATGGCCTTTATAGCACTGCGCGCTGTTATATTTACAGATCCTGTCAGGCTGCATCGACTACCTTGTCAAGATTAAAATCATACTTAGGCAACTCTTTCCTAATGGCCGTCTTCTCTTTGTGCCACCAATGCTTGATGGGGTTGAAGTCAGGGGAATAGGTGGGCAAGAACAGTAATTCACACCCAGCTTTTTCGATCAGTTCCCTAATGTAAAAAACCTACCCCTGTGAGTGCCCCATCTCCTCATCTGGATCTGTAGTCCTAGTTTGAAGAATTGGTATTACTTTAGTTGGGGAAGAGTTCAAGGTTTCTGAGCAGATACAACTAGGGCTGACATAGGCAGAAGCAGTCGATTATTTTGCCTATAGCTTGCAGTGTTCTGGTGAATTGCTGCCCGTATATTGTCAAGGGATTTACTAGTTTGAGCGCGCAGTATACCACCTGTTCTGGCGGTGCCTTTATAAAAAGCATCAAAAAGTTCATCGGCACTGGTAAGTTCCCAGACTAGGGGAATTTCCTGTACAGAAGGATTTTGAAATCCTAAATTTTGCAAACACTTGAAGCAATAATCTGGTTCACTAAATAGAAAAAATGGCGGCCCTTCTGGAAGAGTAACCTCTGAATTTTTATAGGTCTCAATCGCCTTATTCATAATCTTCAACGCTATCGATTTTTCTGGCTTACTCCACACAGTAAAGCCAAACTTGGCCTGGCTACGAATTACCCGAAATGCTTCACCCAGTGCCTTTTCTGGTTCAGCCAAATGCAAAATTCCAAAGTTCATTACGGCTGCTTGATATCGAGATTCGGCAAAGGGTAATGATTCGGCTTCCCCCTGAAAAAATTCGATCTGGGGATTCAGTTGCCGTGCTTTGGCAACCATAGCGTCTGATAAATCTACCCCCGTCACCTTACATCCTCGCTTGTGAGCCTGGGCAGCGACATAACCAGGACCAGTGGCAATATCAAGTAATTCCATATCCCTTCCCGCATTTACACTATCAAGGAGAGACTCGATAGTTTGGCTAGTCAGAGACGAAAAAGAGGAATGATATTGGTCTACTGACTGTTGCCATCCACAATATTCAAATTCTCTAAATTCCTTGGGATTATTGGTGGGTATTGTCATCTTTCGGTAATCTTTTTGGTAGCTGTTAGGTAAGCATTCAGCCGTCAGCCGTGAGCTATAGCAGAAGTCAGAAGTCAGAAGTCAGAAGTCAGAAGTTAAACTCAAGCCAAACTGTAGTTTGAGACTTTTGTCATGTCCTAATTACCCTGGCGACTGCTATAAGAGCTCACGCTACTTGAGGTGCCGTCAGCAGACTTAACTCATATTAAATGAATGGTTACCTGTTTTATTCAAAAGCTTTTCCCGTAGCGTGGCACAGGCTACTTGAGGTGCTATCAGCTATCAGCCAAAAGCCTGTGGCTACGCTACGGCAACAGTTTATGCCCATAGCGCAAGCTACACCGAACAGCTTTTGAATAAAATAAGCTGACGGCTGATAGCTGACGCCTGAATGCTTACATGGCGTTGAGCCAAAATTAGCCTTAATGACGAGTGTAAGAACGCTCGAAATGGGTTTTAACTTGATGGGCAACTGTTGCTATAACAACGGCTGAGCCAGACCCTAAACTAGCTATTAGTTCAGTCCCAGAACCATCCGTAACTATTGCCAAAGCCGCCAATGCGATCGCTACTCCCACAAAAGTCGTTTTTAACCGGTTGGTTACCTGATAGGCTCGATTGCAGGAACCACAGATTTGAGTATGTCGCCTTAATCGGTCTAGGGGAGCTGGTTGCTGATTATCCTCTCGTTCTTTCTGGGATAGCTTCCTGGTGGAATAGCCTTGATAAAAAGGTAAAGACGTTCCGAACTTATCGAGCCACTTGCGATACTCAATCAACAACATATCCGATGTTTTGAGTTGTAAATACAGTGAGTTTAGGCTTGTTCCCAACCGCTCCACTTCTGCCTGCTGTCCCACCACAAGTGGTAAATCTTCTTCTAAGAATTTGTCTCGGTACCAGTGTTCCATCCAACGAGGCTGTAGCTTCAGTTTCCAGGTAGAGTGATTATTATAATTCCTGATAATAATACGGCATTTGCCTTTACCTAGAGGAAGGGAATAAAGTGCTGCTCCACCGATACGAACTGATTTTTCCCCACTTGAGCTTCTGTAGGTCACTAAATTGGGAGCAACGAAATCAAGGTTTACCCATGGGCTATTCTTTTGCCTGGTTTTTCGGTACCTGCCTCGAATCCCAAAAGTAGAACTTTCCAGGACTTCCATTTCTAAGGGTTGAGCGTATTTTCGACTACTTAGGGTGCCCTCGTGACTGATGTAGAGGTGAGAGGGATCGAGGGCATTTTCTATAAAATAGGTTTGGTCGTAGGGGAGGTCTATCATATAGTCTGAGCTGGCAACTGTAGGATTGTCCAAATCCGCTACAGTTGGGATTCCCTCTTGATCAGCAGCTTCAGGTTTCCCCATCCATACCCAGACAATACCTTGCCGTTCCACAACCGTAAAGGATTGCACATAGGCTTTGGCTGGAATCTTGGCATCTTCTGGTAACTGGGGAATGTGTAAACATTGACCATCTCGACCAAATTGCCAGCCGTGATATAAGCACTCAATTTTACCATCAATGATTTGTCCCTCTGAGAGTTTAGCGGCGCGGTGAGGGCAGCGGTTTGTTAAACAGGCTAGCTTACCATCTTGGTTTCTGAACAAGACCAAAGGCTCGTCGTACAGGGAAAAGCTGTAAGGACGGTCTGTGGGCAGGTCTTGCACAAAGGTAACAGGATACCAGCACTGCTGCCAGTTGAACTCTTGCTGTGTTTCAGCTATAGGAGCGGTGCCAGTTTTTTGTACTGCTTCTGGTGTTTTGGTATCAACTCTCATAGATAACTTCCTCTATGAAACAACTGACCATCAAAGATGGCGAATCTGGAGCTTTTTCGGCACTGACGCCAGCAATACTAAACCTTTAATGTCAATCTTAGTACTAAGGCTTGCTAGACATTGCCCACCCTATTTTTAGACAATCACGCATTCCTGTGTAATCAAATCAGCTGTGCGGGTATCATCCGTGAAGTTAGCAATCCCTCTCTTGATCCGATCGGTGCTGTATCTCCAACTAAGGATAAGAGTGCTATCGTGGCCAGGCTCAAGGGTTTCTGGCACGTTTATGGAAATTCCGTCGGGAAAATCAAAGATTAATCGACCGTCCTTCGGCCAATGGACAGGGTAATCTGGCAGGGGAATTTCATCAAATGTGCCTGATCGTAATACCAGGGTATCTATCGCCTTAATGCTCGGATAATCCCGATTACTTACCTCTGGTCTCTGATTAGACCAGGGAAATGGGACAACGTCAAGTTTCACTTCCCGGAACAAGGAAATCCTGGAGAGTACACATGGATTGCCTGATTCCTTGGAGCGATCGGGGAAATAGCTAATTACCACACTGATACGACGGTTCCCTTCCAACAGGTAAATCTCGGTCAAGTTGACCTGGTCTTTCCTAAAAGGTCTACTCAATATACCAGAGGATTTAGATGAAAACATCGTCGTTGAACTCAGATCGATGGGGTGAGAGATACCTGGACCGCATTTTTCAATAATCCACGTATTTTCTTGGACTTTCGAGGGATCGTCTTGGTTAAGAAAACACACATAATGCTCAATTTGAGATGCATCTGCTAGAGGAGTAAATCTTCTTGTGGAATCAAGGACTTCATCAAGACTTCCGTTACCCTTATATCGAGAAAGAATTCCTTTCCAGGTGAATCCATGATCCTTAATAAAACGATACCATTGTCGGAATAATTTTTCCTCTGACTGGTCAGTTGACTGCTTGTCCTGAATCTGATCACGATCATTCATGGTTCTTTAGTCCCTCTAGTCTGACTTAACCTACTCTAAGTTAACAAAGAAAGCGATTGGCCGTAGGCCACGCTACGCGATCGCTATACTCGCACCTATATACTCGCACCTACAGGATGGCATAGCTCTCGCGATCACCAAGTCAACTCCCTGATGCGATCGCGTAGGGGTTCAATGCTCGCGCATCGCATACCCCAGATTCATAAAACAAATGCGTTCGCGTAGCGGCTCAATGCTCGCGCATCGCATTTTTTTTCAACCCCTTTCTTTCTATTAAATAGATAGCAGTTATCAATCGGGTGAGTTACCCAGCCCTTGGGATTTTAGGGAGTAGGGAGTAGAGAGCAGGGTAAGCCCAGAAAAAATTGAGCCAAAATGTGATAAAAGGCAAGTATTATGACCATAGTAATCTTTGATTATCAGCACTATTGTACTTTTTTTCAATAGTTTTTTTCAATATTGTTAGTAATAATTACTCCTTACGGCGGTTTGCATAACTATCAGGTACACATTGTTTCTCCTCTTCCCACTTCCGACTTCCCACTTCCGAACGCGCCCCGCGTGGCCCACGGCCTCAGTCCCTGCTCCCTGCTCCGAAGTCCCTACAAACCCAAAACGAAAGTACCTAACTGAAGTGCAAACCGCTGTATTAATTTTGGCTCTCCTACAATGGGTGTGGTAAATGAGTAGTTTAAATGAGCGATTACCCCTTCAATAGCAAGGGATTCAATGAACTAAAAATGCCATTTTAATAAAAATGCATTTTTAAATTACTCAAAAGCTTACTTAGTAAGGTTTACGGCGATTATTTTATACTAATTTATCATAGCCACTCTAGGAGAGCCTTAATTTTTGCCCTTACCCTGGGCAGCACACTAACCCCTATTTACGCTGCCACAGCCAACTAATACCGCCCATAGCTACTGCCAATACCCCAAACAGGGAACTTGGTTCCGGAACAGTTTTCACCTCAGCAATCACAGTGACATTAGGATCTAATTTTGCCCCTGTATCGAATACAAACTCAAAAGCGTTGGCATCATCTAGAAGATTAGCGCGCAAGAACAAAGCACTCCAACGGGCAATGGTTTCAATCGCTTCATCCTGAGCTAGAGTGGGATTGCTAAAATCGGGTCGCGCACCAGGGGGTTAGTGGACAGTTACAATAAGTATCACAATATCTAGTAAAGTCTATGGAAAAGTCATAGACTTTAGTCATGGCATTAGTACCTCTCCGTAAGGCGGTCGAACTTACGGGACTCTCTCAAACCACTCTAAGGAAGTACGCAGACAATGGCACGATCAGATGCTAACGAACCCCCAGCGGATACAGGATGTTTTGTACAGTTAGCCTTGCCACTTTGGGGAAACGACAACCCCCAAAACCAGCTACCATCTGTTATTGCCGGGTCAGTAGCTCCAAGCAAAAAGATGACCTCGTCAGGCAAGTCGCGTACATGCACTCGCTCTTCCCGGAAGCAGAAATCATCAAAGACATCGGCTCAGGACTTAACTACAAAAGGAAAGGACTTAGAGCCATATTGGAACGACTTATGCAGGGATGTCAGCTCACGATTGTTGTTACCTGTAGAGACCGGCTCACCAGATTCGGTTTTGAACTGTTTGAGTACTTGGTCGGATACAACGGTGGAAAAATCTTGGTTCTCGACCAACCTAAAAGTTGTCCAGAATCAGAACTTACCGCAGATCTTCTCTCCATCATTCACGTCTTCTCTTGCCGAGTCCACGGACTCCGAAAGTACGGGACAAAAATCAAAGAAGATCAGGATATTCCTAAGTGCTGATCAGAGATCGATTGTCCGAAAGTGGTTTGGAGTGTCTCGTTACGTCTTCAACAAGACCGTCAAGATACTTCAGAATAGTAAAGTAAAAGCTAATTGGAAAGCCATTAAAACTGGCATATTAAATAACCTTCCCGAGTGGTGTAAGGAAGTACCTTATCAAATTAAATCGATAGCGATAAAGGATGCTTGCACCGCTGTTAGGGAGGCCAAGAAAAAATACCAAAAGACTGGAAAAAGTAATCGGGTTAGGTTTCGCTCTAGGAAAAACCCAATTCAGTCTTGCTACATCCCCAAATCAGCAGTCTCAGTCAAAGGCATTTATCACACTAAACTGGGAGGATTAACTTTTGCTGAGACTTTGCCTGAGAACAGGGGAGATTGTAGATTGACTAGTAATAATGGGGACTACTACTTAACAGTCCCCCATCAGACTACTCAAATAAAAGCCGAAAACCAAGGTAGGGTAGTCGCGATAGACCCCGGAGTTAGAACCTTCCTGACATTTAAGAGTGAAAATTCTACAGGCAAGATTGGTCACGGTGACTTTTCTCGGATTCAAAGGCTTTGCGCTCATCTTGATAACTTAATCTCAAAAATAAGTAAGGCCAAGAGGAATCAAAAACGACGAATGAGAAAAGCTGCCAGGCGGATTGTTCTCAGAATTCAAAACCTAATAAATGAACTCCATCATAAAGCTGCTAGATTCTTGGTAGATAAATTTGATGTGATATTACTTCCGACCTTTGAGACATCTGAAATGTCAAAAAAAGGAAAAAGGAAAATCAGATCAAAGACAGTCCGAAACCTACTCACTTTATCCCACTTCAGATTCAAGGAGTTTTTAAAACACAAAGCTTCCGAAACTGGGAAAACAGTAGTAGATGTCTGTGAAGCCTATACCTCCAAGACTGTGAGCTGGACAGGAGAAATGGTAAACATCGGCGGCAGTAAGACCATTAGGTCAAAGATTGATGGCCGGTCTATGGATTGACCTTTGGTCACGCTTCGCGAACGGGACATCAATGGCGCTCGCGGGATATTCCTGAGGGCTTTGGTAGATACACCCTGGCTGCGAGAGCAGCTTGCATTGGTGAACTAAAGTCTGCGCTAGTAGACTTTAGTAGCCAAAAAGTATCGGATTATTAACATTAGTAATACTAAAGTGATTGGCACCTGCAACGGTAATCAATGCTTTGGGAGGATCTTGGATTAACTCAAAAGTCCCCAAAGCTTCCTCAGGGGTTGCCCGAGCATCGAGGCTTCCTTGAACTAAGGCCACAGGAATGCCATCATTAGCCGTAGGAACAAATTCCATTAAGAAGGGATCGAATCGATTTGTACCGTAGAAAGCACCGGCCATAAGTGCTTCTGGACGATTAAAATCATCCAAACAGAGGGGAAAAATACAGGAATCTTCAATCGCGGTTAAACCGACTGCCCCCCCTTGGGAATGACCGAGTAAACCTAGCTTCTCGGTATCCACAATACCCGCAAGCTGGGAATTATAATTCTCGCTTTCTGCAATAATAAAGTCGAAAATCGAGTTAATTTGCGAAGCTTCAGGAAGCAATCCTTCAAAATTAAACTGGGGTAGAGATACCCTATTGTTAGGAACGACAACCACAAAGCCGTAGCTAGCAACCTGAGTCGCAAAACTAGAGTAGAAGGATTTGTCTACCAATCCACCTGGCAAGAGGATGGTAGTGGGAAATAATTCCTTGCTAGTCCTAGATACAACTGGAAAGTAAATGTCTGCCGGATTGCCATTGGTTGTAATGGTAGTACTGAAGCTATCAACTTCAGAAAAAATGGGTGCATCACTGAAAGTGGCAGCAGTGGCTATTTCTGCAGTTCCGAGACTCAGAAAAATAGCACTAGAGAGGCTAAAGGAGTATTTTATTCGAGAAGAGTAAAAATTCATGAATTTTGTCAGTTTTATTACTAAAATAATGTTGCCAAAAACACTATAATTTAGCAAATTTTCCGCGCACATTCTAGTCCTGGTACCCTATAGGGATAAGCTGTAAGGACGGTCTGTGGGCAGGTCTTGCAGAAATTTTTCTACCAATTATTAGCCCTCACACCCCCACACTCTCCCCATCTCCCCATCTCCCCATCTCCCCACAATCCCCATCCCCCAAGACCCAAGACTTGATTAGTTTTCCGCAATTCTCAGCTCATCAATGTTCCATAACGGTCCCCCTAAGCTAGAAAATTTGATATTCTCGATGCGATCGCGTACTGCCTGAAAGTCTAGTGAATTGACCAGGAAAAACACGGGCAACTCCTCGGCAACGATTTCCTGGAATTGACCATAAATGACTTTGCGTTTGCTCTGATCAAGTTCTTTTATCCCAGCATTGAACAGACGGTCAATCTCTTGCTCCCAGTCAGACACTTCCCATCCTGCCAGTGGTGGTTGTCCGGGTTGAGGACCTTGATTAAATTGATGAAACGAGCCTCCACTGTACCAGAACACAAATACATTGTGAGGCTCATTTACTCCTGCTCCAAACGCACCCACATAACACTCCCAATCTCGAGTCGATAGAAGCTTTCTGAGCACAAGGTTGAAGCTGAGTACCTGCAAATCTGCTTCTATCCCAATTTGGCTTAAGTCTTGTTTAATCTGAATTGCTGCGTCTACTCGGGACTTATCGTCTGATTTCACCAGCATAGTAAATCTTACCCGGTTGCCATCCCAATCCAGCAGCTGATTTTGGGAGTTATATCTGAAACCAGCGTCTAATAGTAATTGTTTGGCCTTCTGGGGTTGATAGTTGTAGACTTTTAACCCTTCTTCTGGGGACAGGTAATAGGGACTTTGGACAGCAATGGGGGAATGTTGTACTTCACCGAGTCCCCGATAAATATTAGTTTTCATCCTTTCCCGGTCAATAGCATAGGCTACCGCTTGTCGAAAGGCCAAGGTATTGAACCAACGAGACTTGACTGGGTCTACGAAAGGTTTTCCTTGAGCATTGCGAGCTTTGTTGAGATTAAAACCGACAAACCTAATGCTAGGCATCGGTCCTCCATTGTAAATGGTGTATTTCCCCCGCTTTTCCTCTCGTTTGAGTAACCCAAAGGCCTCAGGATTTACTCTGAGGCTATCCAACTCCCCAGAGCGAAATCTGAGTAACTGGTTATCAGAGGATGGGATAACTTGCAAGACAATCCGTTGAATGTAGGGTTGGGGATTTCCCTGAGCATCAGCACGCCAGTAATAAGGGTTGCGTTGTAGGATGACTCGCTCAGCAGGGGTATACTTTTGTAGTCGATAGGGACCATTGCTAACAATATCTTGGGGATTGGTGTCAGTGCCCCAAGTGGCAAGAAACTGGGGATTGCCATTACCATCAGTGGCTTGCACAGACTCTTTTAAGGCATGAGCCGGTAGAATGGCTAGGGTTCCGGCGTATCTCACAAATGGCGCAAAGGGTTCTGGTAAGGTAAACTCAACTCGCCGCTGATCTAGTTTGCGCACCGATGGGTACTTACCAGTACTACCAATCTGGAGGAAATCTCGGGAAACTGTGGGAATCTTGGGATTCAGGTAAAGCTGCTGATAGGTAAAGATCACATCATCCACAGTCAGGGGTTCCCCATCAGACCACTTTAGCCCATCCCGCAGGGTGAAGGTGATCTGCTGTCGGTCTGAGGAAATGTCCCAAGATTCAGCTAGTCCTGGCTCCAACTCCCCTGTCATGCCATTCTCACTCAACAATCCTTCGTAGAGGTAACCAAATACACCGAAGGGAGAGGTATTAACAATAGCGTTAAAGGTAGCTGGGTCACTAGGAGTAGCTAACACTAGTTGAGAGACCTGAGCTGCTTGAGTCTTAAACTGGTTCGGATG
>NZ_JAAHHE010000231.1:0-10014 GCF_010692525.1 Moorena sp. SIO3B2 | reverse complement strand
ACATCCGAGATCAAAAATCCCTCATGGTTTCAGCTTTATGTCCATCGCGATCGCACTCTCACCCGTAGACTTGTGGAACGGGCGGAGGCAGCTGGTTTTAGTGCCCTTTGTCTGACCGTAGATGCACCAGTGTTGGGGTGTCGGGAAAGGGATCGACGCAATCAATTTACTCTACCGGTAGGGATGGAACTGGCTAATTTAGCGACAATGACTGGTCTGGAAATTCCCAAAACCGCAGGAGAATCGGGTTTATTGAGCTATTTTGCCCAGCAAATTGATCCAGCACTGACCTGGCGGGATCTGGAATGGTTACAATCGATCACTACTCTACCGGTGTTAGTCAAAGGCATTTTGCGAGGAGATGATGCTCTCAAGGCATTGGACCATGGAGCGAAAGGAATCATTGTATCGAATCATGGGGGTAGGCAATTGGATAGTGCGATCGCATCCATCGATGCCTTACCCGAAGTGGTCGCAGCCGTAGGAAATCATCTACCAGTATTAATCGATGGGGGTATCCGTCGAGGCACTGATGTGCTCAAAGCCCTAGCCTTGGGTGCATCAGCGGTGTTGGTAGGTCGTCCGGTGTTATGGGGATTAGCTGTAGCAGGAGTTGCTGGAGTACGCCATGTCTTGCAATTGTTACGAGATGAATTAGATATAGCGATGGCGTTAAGTGGCTGTACTAAGGTCAAGGATATTGACTCTAGTTTGGTGAAAATTAAAGATTAGACATCTCCAGAAATTAGGTTTTCACCTAGATAGGATCGGGGTTTCAGATTCTTTGTCGGAGATGTCTATTGACTAAATTATTAATAAATTAATAATAGCTTTTCATACCTAAATATTAAGCCAAATAGCTTAGTAATATCAATGAATTGGCTGAAGTTATAGCAAGACTGCTTATGTTAAATTTTATGAAAAAAATTATTAGTTATTGGTAATACTTTGATACTATTGCCATAACTTCCTGGCACTTATCAGGGTTAGGGTAAGGGTTAGAGGTTGTCTGAGAAGTATCATTTGCTACATAAAAGCCCCCTAAATCCCCCAAGTTTGGGGGACTTTTACCAGCAAATTGATTCTTGTTCCCCCCAAGCGAGCAATCCCTCGCTTGGGGGGCTAGGGGGGCAAAATTCAGTATCAAAAAACTTGGGAGATATCCTCTTAGATAAGCTTTGAGCGATTTATCTATTGGAAAGTGATATCAGTAAGTAATTATTAGCCTGAAATCCGAAAAAGAAATGAGTAATAAGCTAGCCACTATCACCCTTAGTATTATCTTATCCTTAACCTTTACCTCAGCCAGTTTAGCTGAAACAGTCTTGTCAGAAATTAAGCGCACTGGTGTTTTGAAAGTAGGAATTAGGAGAGATGCCCCTCCCTTTGGTTTTCTAGAGCAAGATCAATGGCAAGGCTACTGCGTGACTAAAATGTATGTTCTAGCCAACCATCTTGGTGAAGTACTCAATAGACCTGTTCGGTTCGAGGCAATTCCATCTGTTCTAGACGAAGACTCCCCTAACAATCGTTATGGGATGGTAGCCAATGGCAAGGTACATCTAGATTGTGGTCCCAATACGATCAAAAGTGCTCCACCACTATCAGGAGTTACTTACTCCACTGCTTTTTATTTTTCCGGGACACATTTTCTAATCAGACCCGAAATGAAGGGTATATTTAATCCTGAAACTTCCCTAGCTGGTAAAAAAATTGGTGTCCTTCCTGGTTCAAATACACATCCCTTAATCTCCAGTACCTACCCATTAGCTGAAATAGTAGACACTCGTTACAGAAGCTCTAACGGTCGAGAATTGGCTCTAAGAGATGTCGTCGAAAGGAGAATTGATGCTTTTGCCAGTGATGGCATGCTCTTAATGGCAGAAGCCTTAAGACAAGGGCTGACATTCCAGGATTTTACCTTAATTCCTGACCGACCGTTAAGTTGTGATTTTTACGGAATAATTTTACCAGATCAGGATACAGAATGGAAGACAATAATTGATAAATTTATTACTAACTTAAGGTGGGAGATAATTTTGGAAAAATCCTTGGGTGTTAACTCTATTTATTACCAAGGTATACGACAAGCTGCTTATGATAAATGTGCTAACTAAATCGCTTACTGCTGAATAATTAATACTTAAAAGCCTATTTTTGATTATTCAAATAGACGCTTAAATAGACGACTATGTTAAACCCATTCTTTTGGATTAAGCGTGCTTCCCATCGCCGATGGTTTTACCTGCTGATTCTGGTAGTTGTGGCACTGGCTCTAGGGGTAGGGTTACCCAATACCTCATCAGCATCTGACTCCTGTGGGTTGGATGGTGATGCAGGAATTGAGATAATTCAGTTAATCACCATTTCTGATCAACAAGAAGTAGAGCTGGGTAAGTGTTTGAATCAACAAGAAGTTGATCAAGGGCTGGAGATTTACCGCGGACGCGAAATCACTGAATACGTCCAAGACATTGGTAAGAGATTAATCCCCTATAGCGATCGCCCCAATTTTCCCTATACCTTTCAAGTAGTCAGGAACAACGATATAAATGCCTTTGCCTTGGTGGGTGGCTTTGTTTATGTTCATACGGGCTTGCTCAAAGGGGTAGAAAATGAAGCTGAGTTAGCTGCAGTGATAGCTCACGAAATTGCTCACATTACCAGCAAACACAGTATCGAGAGGCTGCGCCAGATTATCAAAGACAACAACTTTAGTGAAATCGAGTATGGAACAATTATAAATCTTCTTGAGGATATCGCCTTTTCTCTTCCCCGAGGACGGCAGCAGGAATATGAAGCAGACCGCAAGGGAATAGAAATGTTGCACGGTGCTGGCTACGCTCCCTCAGGAATGACTGGATTTCTCCAAAAATTAACCAAAGGCAATACACCGGCAATGCTAAGAACCCACCCAGAACCAGCAAAACGCCTTGATACTCTCAACGAAATAATCAACAAAAAAGGTTGGAATCCCAATGGTGGTGATGGCTTAGACAGTGATGCTTACAAACGCAAAATCGAATCTCTACTAATCGAGTAGGTGAGCTAGCTATACTGACTGGCTGTAATTGAATCATGGGGGTCGGCAATTGGATAGTGCGATCGCGTCTATCGATGCCTTACCCGAAGTGGTCGCAGCTGTGGGAAATTATCTACCGGTATTAATCGATGGGGGTATCCGTAGAGGCACTGATGTGCTCAAAGCCCTAGCCTTAGGTGCATCAGCGGTGTTGGTAGGTCGTCCGGTGTTATGGGGATTAGCTGTAGCAGGAGTTGCAGGAGTACGCCATGTCTTGCAATTGTTAAGGGATGAATTGGATATAGCCATGGCGTTAAGTGGCTGTACTAAGGTCAAGGATATTGACCGTAGTTTGGTTAAAATTAAAGATTGACCAGAGTAATTAACGAATAACTAGTCACCAATAATTAATCACTAATAATACATTTTGCTTAGTAATATCAATGACTTGGCTGACATTCTAGAAATAATAGGTATGCTATCTTTGATTAGAAAAATCAATATATAAATTAGTATTTATTGGTAATAGTTTGATAGTATCTCACTAAATTACCGCCACTGATCAGGGTGATGGTAAGAGTTATATAAACTTTGAGATTAATCTATTTATCTATTGGAAAGTGAAATAGGCAACTATTGTGCATCATTACCTAGGATAATTGCCAATTTCAAGCCCTAGGGCTAGTTGACTGGCGTTGCTGATTTTGGGTATGGTTTCGCCCCCCTAGCCCCCCAATTCTGGGGGGAACAAGAGTTTCAAAGTCCCCCAAAATTGGGGGATTTAGGGGGCTTTAGCAAAACCAAACGATCGCGCTTCATACTTTAATTCAGCAACCCCAGTTGACTAGCTTTAAGACTAGTAAGTAATTATTATTTTCAATAATAGCAAGGCTACTCCGTGAATAAAATATATTATATAGCCAACAATTTTTACCTATAAATCCAGAGCTATATCAATTTTTTATCAAAGTAAATAGGGTGCTATTACCAAAACACTAAAATCCTAAAAAGACCGAAAAATTAATGAAACTACCGAACTTATTAACCACCCTCGGTGTAGCATCCATTATCACCACTTTAGCCATAGTAGATATTGCCAAACCACTGGAAACCTTTGCCTATACATCTCCTAATCAGTCAACCAGTGAAGGGATAGGACAAAGCAATGATTTTTTGATTGCATCTGGACGTAGTGCAAACTTTGAGGATGGAATATTTTCTGTACGCCTTCCGGAAACAGGAACTCTGGGACAAGAGCTTGATAATTTTATATCTGCTAATCCTAGTTTCAATGTTGAGTCAAAAGAGAAGTGGGTTAGTAACATCAAAGTCTTTTCTATGACCAGAGGTTCTATTAGTAATGGAAGTGTACCAATCACCGCTAGATGGTCTGTTCGATTATGTTGGAGCACTACTTTTGCCTTAAAGAAATGCGTTGGCGGCTGGATAAACAAAAGTGAGGACTTTGAAACGTCATGCTCTATCGGGGCACAACCACGCTATCTTCGTTGCAGAATGCCAGGGAAAGTTAGTGAATTGGTAAGAGAAGGTAGCATTTCAGTTAACTAAAGTTTATCGATTATTATCCTAATTTTACTAATTAAAAACTGAGCTGTTTGTCCTAAAAGCCAATCCCAAGCTATCGACAGCTATCGCACCTTTACATTTAAACCAACCTTACCCAGCGCCATAGCTTAAGCTTGGCGTCTGGTAGTTTACAACTGTTTTAAATTCCCTCAGCTTTGTTACTACTAACTGACTCTAACAAATTTAATCTAACTTATTTAATTTAGTTTTCAGACGAGTGCGCACATATTTATATACTGTGGCATAGGGTATATCCATGCCACACAATCCCTTTAACCAAAGTTGCACTTCCCCATAACTACTAAATCCTTCCGATTGTTGTAATTTAACTCGTAATTTTTCCTCTACGTCTAGGGGGATATTTATTGGTCTACCTGGCTTTTTTTTATGCTCTAAAAACGCTTACATTCTACCCCGACGATATAGACTAAACCACTCTGATACCTTGGTGCGGTGGCATCCTAAGTGCTTTAAGTTTTTCTGGAGATTCTTTAATTTCTAATTAAAAAAGAGAAATGCTATATATTAACCTTTCTTGCCTAATTCAAGTATAGCATTATTTGAAAAAATTCCTAGAGCACAGGGAAGAGGGCATAGGAAACACAGAAGATTATCAAACAGAGACAAGGATGTTTTTGTTATAGCAGTCTAAGAGGATATCTCCCAAGTTTTTTGATACTGAATTTTGCCCCCCTAGCCCCCCAACTTTGGGGGAAGAGTCAATTTGCTTCTAAAAGTCCCCCAAAATTGGGGGATTTAGGGGGCTTGGATGTAGCAAATGGGACTTCTCAGACAATCTCTAAACAAAGCTTAGGATATATTTCTTTTACCTGCTCAAAAGTCCCTGGTCCCGACTCCCTCAAACAATTTGTTACAAAATTTTTCAAAATATGTTATAATAAAATATTTTTGTGCTATAGTATAAGGGTGGGCGCTGAGACGCCCAGAGTCAAGAGCTAGCCCGGGGAGAGTCCAATACCTACGGGCTAGCTCTGGCTCCCCTATAAAAAGGAGATACTTTAATGATGACCTATTCTGAACGCCTTCATCCGTGGGTGGTCATTCGGCTGTTACCACAAATGCAACGAGTTGTTGTTGCTCGCTTCCGCAATCGATCGGATGCCGAAGGACATTTATGGGCCCTGAAACGATTGATGCCGGATGCAGAATTTATAATTGTTTTTGATGTTGGTAATAATCGGATCGATGAGGAATCTTAGGGGGTAAATCTCATGTAGCGGTTTGGGACTTTAATCACCATTGAGTTTGATGATCGATTTGAAAATGGTCTAGCTATCAATCCTTAATCCAATTCTCAGATATCACTCACCTTGGTTTCATGTTACCCCCTCACCCTAAGGTTAGGGATTCCAGGCACAGCTTCTGATGCTGGGGTTGGGCAGTTGCGTAGGGTGCCAGGTGCGTAGGGTGCGTTAGGGGCGGACTAATTCTGATTTTTCCTATCCTAGCCAGCCTTGGGATAGTCCGTCCCGTAACGCACCACCCACAGGCTCGCACTCATTAGGTTTGCAGTGACATCTAGGCAGGGAAAGCACGATTATGAATAAATTACTTAAAATAGCCCTCAGCACTACTTCCTTAGTCGGGCTGTGTTTGATGGCACTAGTCGTACAAGCCGGGAGCTGGGATAATTTCAAACTCCGTTACTTCCATCTCACTGCCTATCTCCACAACCAAGACCAAGAAATCACTGACCTCCAAAAACAAAACCTTAATCTAGCCAAATCCACTCGCATTAATTTAACGGAACTCCTCAATGGTGGTCCCCCAAAAGACGGTATTCCTAGTATCGATAATCCCAAGTTTGATACGTCTCAAACCACACCATTTTCTAAAACAGAAACTGTGATTGGTGTGGTAATTAATGGAGAAGCCAAAGCCTATCCTTTTGGGGTCATGAATTGGCATGAATTGGTGAATGACACAGTAGGTGGCCTTAATGTTAGTGTATCCTATTGTCCCCTTTGTGATACTATAGTTGCCTTTAATCGCAGCAATACAACCTACGGTGTTACAGGCAAACTTTATCAAAGTTGCCTAGTAATGTATGACCGTGCCGATGATACCCTTTACTCTCAACCTTGGGGGATGGGTATTATTGGTGCTAAAGTCAATCGTAATCTTAAAACAATTCCCGCTATCAAAACTACTCTTGGTTCTTGGTTAAACAAGTATCCCAACAGTAAAATTCTATCCACTAACACAGGTCATAACCGGGCTTACTTCAGCTATCCCTATGGTAGCTACTATACCGATAAGCAAATTATTTTCCCAGTCAGGAATCAACAACGACTTACCCTTCATCCCAAAGCTATTGTTAGCTATGTGTGGGAAGCGGATCAACAAACCCCTAAAAACCTATTTTCTGGGGCTAGCTATCAATTTGTCCATGACCAATTAAAAAAAGTCGGCGAAAAAGTTGTAGAATTCAATGGTCGTCCCATTAGAGCACGTTGGGATAGCCAACTCCAAACTGTATTAGTAGAAGAATTCGACGGCACTCCCATCCCCAGTTCTACTGCTTTTGCCTTTGTGTATGCAGCTTACTTTGGTAAATAACGTTATAGACAAAGGACTTAACCCAATTGAAAACTGCAATAACTCATGACTAATATAGCGGTTTATATCCTCATTAGTTAAACAGAATTTTTTCCCTGTTACCTGTTACCTGTTACCTGTTACCTGCTCCCTACTCCCTACTCCCTAAAACCAAAATATTTGTACCTCACCCAATTAAAAACCGCTATAACCATGACTAATAACCACAATATCTTAGTAATTATCCCTGTTCTCAATGAAGAAACCACTATCACTGGGGTAATTAAGTCTCTTCAATCCTATAATTTGAACAATATTCGGGTAGTCGATAATGGCAGCACCGACAACAGTATTATTAAAGCAAAAGAAGCCGGTGCCGAGGTAATCTGTGAGCCTATTCCTGGTTACGGTCGAGCCTGTTGGCGGGGATTGCAGCAACTAGACCGAGATATTAATTGGATATTATTCTGTGATGGCGATGGCAGTGATGACTTAAGTTATTTACCCCAGTTTCTAGCTGCTAGGAATAAGTATGACCTAATTTTAGGTAACCGCCGCGCCACAGTAGATGGACGTAACGCGATGACCCCAGTGCAAAATTTTGGCAACTGGCTAGCTACCTTCCTGATCGGTTGGGGTTGGGGACACTGGTATCAGGATTTAGGACCATTGCGGCTAATTCGCCGTTCAGCTTTGGATGAAATCCAAATGCAAGATAGAGGGTTTGGCTGGACAGTAGAAATGCAAGCCCGTGCGATTGAATGTAGTTTGCGAATCTGTGAAATTCCTGTTGGTTACCGTCGCCGACAAGGGGGACGCTCGAAAATATCTGGTACCCTTTCTGGTAGTGTCCAAGCAGGAACAATAATTTTGATGACTTTAGGTCGTCTATATCTACGTCGCCTTAAGCTTAGCCACGCAGATGGGACAATTGCTAGAAGTGTTGAAAAGGAAATAGGGAATTTCCATCAATCCTAGTTTCACATCTCAAATGAAAACGCTATATATATGGCTTAGTTCTCTACTCCTGTTGTTAGGTTGTATCTTGATTGTACCTCATGGAGATTTCCGAGAGGTGGGAGCTGTGCCTCGATTTTGGTTAGGTATCAGTGTGATTAGCTTAGGTTTTCTGTTGTCTTGGGGATTAAGCGTCTATACTAGATATCCTGCGGAAGTTAGCAACAGTAAACTTGGGATTTCCCAACAAGCAAAAAGAATTAACAACAGAATTAACAACAACAGTATCAAGACCAGACTTTGGCAAGGAGTCTACAAAGGATTTACTAAGAGGATATCTGAAAAGTTTTTTGATACTGAATTTCGCCCCCCTAGCCCCCCAAATTTGGGGGGGACTAGAATCCAATTTGATGGCAAAAGTCCCCCAAAATTGGGGGATTTAGGGGGCTTTAATGTAGCAAATGATACTTCTCAGACAACCTCTAAATCTCTTAGTATAAAGTACTTACGAAAACTCAAAACTCAGCACTCAGGACTAAATTTTTGGAGTACTACTATCCTCAGCAGGCTGCTACTGCTACCAATGTATCCTGGAGATGATGTATGGCGCTATCTATGGGAAGGGTATATTCAAACATTAGGGTTTAGTCCATACCATTTGCCACCTAATGCTACTGAACTGATTCCCTACCATACGGAATGGTGGTCACTAATCAATCATCCTACTGTTTCTGCTATCTATCCACCAGTAGCGCAATTAGGTTTTCGGATGTTAGCGCTGATTGACCTTAAGGTTTGGTTATTCAAAATTGCATTTATCTTAGCTGACTTATTAATCTGTTGGTTACTCAGTCGTCGATTTGGTTATCACCAGGCAATCTTCTATGCCTGGAATCCTTTGATAATTTACTCCTTTGCTGGTGGTGCTCATTACGACAGTTGGTTTATTTTACCCCTAGTTGCAGCTTGGTTAGTCGTTGACAGAAAAACAGAGAGTTTAAGGCAGACAAAAATAACAGAAATAGAGGAAAAGTTGGACAGTGGTAAAGTAGCAGAATACTCCCCATTTACTGACCGCTTGATGTCTTCATCTGATCAATCCCTGACCTGGTGGCACTGGATTGCTTCGGCTTTGCTAGTAGGAATTAGTATGGCAGTGAAGTGGATGTCTTTGCCAATTTTAGGGTTTCTGACCTGGCAAGCTTTCCGAAAAGTAGGGGTAAAACTAGCAATAGTAGTGCTATTGTGCGGTTTCTTACCTTTTGGCATCACTGCTCTCCAATTTTGCTCTAGTGGAGAATGTCCTTTGATTCCTACTGGATCAGTGTTTGTGTCCCATGGTCGCAGTGCGGAATTGATTCCTTATATTGTTAGCGAATATTGGGAACCCTCTCGCTGGGTTAATTGGATTTATGCTTTTCCCCTAGGCTTAACGGTAAGTTGGCTAATTTTGCGATCGCGCAATTTCCAACAATTCACGGAGTGGTACTTTTTTTCCCTGCTCATCCTATCTCCAATTATCCATGCTTGGTACTTCACTTGGATAATTCCTTTTGCTGTTCCTTCTCGGAATCTGGGAGTACGTTTAGTTAGTATCTCTGCTTTTGTTTACTTTGTACTTCAGCATCGCATGGCTTTAGGTAACTACAGCTGGTATCTAACTCCTCAGGAGCGATGGTGGCTATGGTTACCCTTTGTTTTGGGTTGGTTTTGGACCCATTACCGCAATCCTAATGTTGCTCTCAACCAAAACTCAGATTGATTAGCTTTAATCAAAATTGCCTAGGTCAAGGTAAGCTATCAGCTATCAGCTATCAGCTATCAGCTATCAGCTATCAGCTATCAGCTATCAGCTATCAGCTATCAGCTATCAGCTATCAGCTATCAGC
>NZ_JAAHHE010000230.1:5880-10069 GCF_010692525.1 Moorena sp. SIO3B2 | reverse complement strand
TCAGTATTGCATTAGCGGTTGGTTTACTTACTGGGATAGTAGGTGGAACAGGACCAGTATTTGCTGGAGTTGTTTTAATTCAACACTTTACGTTACGTCTAATTCTCTGGTGGCAAGGCTATACTCCTTGGCATTATGCCCGCTTCCTTGACTACGCCACAGAACGTATCTTGTTAAGAAAAGTTGGGGGTGGTTATATCTTCATTCACCGCATACTGCAAGAACATTTTGCTCAAAGATATTCTGGAAACAGGGAACAGTGAATAGGGAATCGGGAATAGTGGCACAGGCTTCGACGCTGTGACGCTGACAGCTGATAGTTGATAGCCTCACAGTTGAATGCTTACAACACACCGAAAACTATCTCCTATTTTTTACTCAAACAACCATTTACGTCTAGTAGAAGCATTCTATCAGGTTCGTCTCATTCGTGCAGACCAACCATGGAATCAAGCAACAGAAACCCTCCGACGGGATCTTTGTGATCACTACCCTGTTTATGGACACTTTGAGTTCACGGCATCTTCTAGAGGAGTTATGAACAGTATTCTTTGGGATTAGCAAGAATCTTAAAAATAAGTGGGATGATTAACTTATTCAAATTATCCGTGTTGATATCTATAGGAATCTTAGGACAGGTCTTAGTCTGACCATCTTGTAAAAACACTACTCCTGCATAAGATTTCAGCTCAGGCTGTTTAGATAAACCTAACAAAACTGAACCATCTAATAATGGCTGAGAAGATAATACTATGTACTGGTATTGTTCAGTCTCATAAGAAAGTGAAAATCCTAATTCTTCTAGGGAATTAGCAAATTCTCCATTAGTGATATAGTATTCATGCTGAAGTTGTAGTAGATTCCGCACCCTAGTAATAGCTTCAACTTCTTTTGCTTTATTAGCTTGTCTAAGCAATGTAGGAAGTGCAATGGCAGACAAAATTCCTATGATAATAATTGCTACAAGCAACTCAAGCAGTGTGAAGCCTTGTTCCTGATTGCTAAAGTTCCAATCATTTTTAGAACGACCTAAACTACTAGGTTGCTGAGTTTTGAGCCAAATCGATAATCTATGGCGAGGCTTGCTCAACTTAAGTTGTTGTGGAAAACCTCTGGCTTGTTTTTTAGTAGACGACATAGTGTTTAAACCCTGACAACTATTGCCATTTTTTATTCATCCTGATTATAGAATTAATTGTCTACCCTCTAGCACCATGACTAAAGACACAATGTCTAGCAGTCATTATATATAGGGTTTATATTTGAGTTGTGAACATACTCCCAAACGCCAAGAAGCAAGAGGCAAAAGGCTAAAGGCAAGAGGGTAAAGAGATCTGAAGTGTATTGTCCAATAAAAAAATACCTCCTAGGTTTACATCTCATTTATAAACGCTATAGATATTTTCTATTCAGTCACTCCCTACACCGAATCGCCTTGGGCGAACAACTGCCTAACCTACCCTACACCGAACGCCTTGGGCGAACAACTTGATAACCTGCTAACCTACCCTACACCGAACGCCTTGGGCGAACAACTTGCTAACCTACCCTACACCGAACGCCTTGGGCGAACAACTTACCAACCTGCTAACCTTCAACTTGCCAACCTTCAACTTACCAATCTGCTAACCTTCAACTTACCAACCCTTACTTAAATCCCATGACTTTTTCCAATTACCCAATGACGGCGGAAAAAACGGGAAAGAGCAGACTCTTTTAAGGATAAATAAATAGGACGCCCGTGGGGACAAGTGCGAGGGTGCCTAGTCTTTTTCCACTGATCTAATAACTGCTGCATTTCTGACAAGCTCAGGGGGATGCCATTGCGAATTGCACTGCGGCAGGCAGTTGCTACTTGAGCGGTTTGTAAGTCTCCTCCTAAACTCAGCTCTAATAGGGCTTTGGCACAATCGTCTCGCTGACGCAACAGTTCTGGTGCATTCCGTACTGCCCACAGCTCTTCTCCAAAGGGGTCCACTTCTAAACCAATGCGCTGTAGTTGTTCCACCTGGCTAGGGGATAAGTGCTGGAGAATGATGGGAGGTTCTAAGGGGACTAACTGCCAGCGATCGCATAATTCTTCATACAACACCCGTTCATGGGCAATGTGCTGTTCAATTAACCAAATACCAGTAGGATGCTCGGCTACAATATACATATTATGAAGCTGAGCCATGGCTCGCAGTTGGATTAGCCCAATATCATCAGTTTTGTTATCAATTTTGCTATCAATTTTGCTATCAGTTTTGTCAGTAATTTCTTGAGTGTCTGGTATCAGTTCAATTGAACGACTAGTGGTGTAACCTCCTCTAGCTTCTGATGTTTTGAGTAACTGTTTTACCCTGTTGGAGTGAATGCTTTCTGGGAGATTGGCTGGGGTGATTCGCAAAGCGTGCTCGATAGCTTCAGCAACTTGCTCTTGCCAGTAAGATACGGAGTGTAAGTAAATTTCGGTCTTTGCTGGATGACGATTCCAGTCGATTTGACTCGGACAAATCCGCAGGTGCAGGAAACAAATGGGATAGCGATCGCGAGGCAAGGTTCGAGCTAATCCTGTGATCATGGTTTGTTCCAATTCATGCGATCGCACAATTCGTCCATTAGTCGCTACCTTTACCCAGTCTGGACGTCTGCGATGGCATCGATCCGGTAATCCTAACACTAGCTCCATCAAACCATTTCCGAGATTTCCCTTGGTGCTTTTATCCTGTTGTTGTTCTGTTGCCGAATCCGGTATGGGCACTTCTACCGTTAACGGCTGCAAATCACTTTCCTTTAACTGCTTGATAATTTGAGGCAGAATCTGTTGGGCAGTATGACCAGGACAAAGATTAAACCATGGACGTCCATTTTGCTCCACTTGCCAGCTAACCCTAGGATGACACAGAGCATGTTGATGAATAATGGTTTGGACAGCACGCAACTGTTGTGCCATCGGCGGTAAACCCTGGCGACGCACGGGCAATTTACCAAATAAATTAGACACTATCACAATCGTACCGGGTGCGATCGCAGCAGATTCAATCTGACGCAGTTGACCTTGGGAATTATAGATAACTCGCCACCCCTGACTATTTCCTGGACATCGGCTCAAAATTTCTAACTCTGCCACAGCCGCCAAACTATGCAACGCTTCCCCACGAAATCCCAAACTAGTAATCTTCCACAGATCATCACTACTACAGATTTTGCTAGTACTGTGGGCAAAAGCCGCTTTTTGCAAATTCTTCACCTCCATCCCTGTGCCATTATCTGCCACTCGTACCCGCCATTGCTCAGTCCACAGGGAAACAGTAATCCGAGTTGCCCCAGCATCAAGGGAATTTTCGATCAGTTCTCGCACCACTGCCGCTATTGAATCAATGACTTCCCCAGCAGCAATTAGATGAACTACGTTTTTAGGTAGGGTTTGAATAATCATTTCAGGGAATCGGGAATCGGGAATCGGGAATTGGGAATCGGGAATCGGGAATCGGGAATCGGGAATCGGGAATCGGGAAAAAATTGTACCTCATAAGTATGATAAACGCTATATAGTGAATTTTTAATTAATTTTGTATAAAACACAAAGGACAACAAACAATATTACTATAAATAATGTGATTAAACGGATTTACCTTAGTTCTATATAACCAACGTTATCCATAAGTTAAGAATTTGGAGTATCGCGTCAGTAATATCACTTCAGGAGTATCGCCTCAGGAGTAATTATAAATTATTTACCCAATAATTAGTAATTCATCAGCGTTTTATCAGCCATCCAATTTTCGATTATATCTCAACAATATTGAGAAGTATACTAATTCATTCATTATGGTTATTTATATTAACAATAAAACTGCAAATTTATGACCTATAATTTAAATTTAATGCTATAGTATGTTGTGTATATAATCAAAAGTATTGCTGATATAACATAACCCTAAAAAAACTCCGAATGAGTCTGATAATTGCTAGATGAGGTACAGTCAATTTTCTTCCCCCGACTCCCTCGGTGCGCTTTCCGTAGGCGAATTAAATTCGCCACGGGTCGCACCGCTCCCGATTCCCGATTCCCGACTCCCGATTCCCTACTCCCTACTCCCTAAGGAAACAATGAACCAACAACGACAAAAACCCCACTACTCAATATGTCAGGGATTCCGTATTCCCATGGGATTTCCGGTAACCTGTTTTGAATCTGGACTGA
>NZ_JAAHHE010000230.1:5309-5870 GCF_010692525.1 Moorena sp. SIO3B2 | reverse complement strand
CCGATTCCCTACTCCCTACTCCCTAAGGAAACAATGAACCAACAACGACAAAAACCCCACTACTCAATATGTCAGGGATTCCGTATTCCCATGGGATTTCCGGTAACCTGTTTTGAATCTGGACTGAATTACAATGCTCAAGCGGAGGATAACTTTATTGTTACGTATCCCAAATTTTGATTCCCAGTAAGCATATGCGCTACTTGAGGTGCTACTTGAGGTGCCGTCAGCTGTCAGCCGTCAGCTAAAAGCTCACGCTACTTGAGGTGCTTAAGATAAACCTTGACGGGAGAATTTAATAGTTCAAGATTTTGTAAGCATTCAGCAGTCAGCAGTCAGCAGTCAGCAGTCAGCGGTCAGCGGTCAGCTTATTTTATTCAAAAGCACCGATTGCGCTACGCGCAAGCTGCGCGAACAGTAGGGTGGCACAGGCTTCGACGCTGTGACCTAACCCATAAGCTGATAGCTAATAGCTGAAAGCTGATAGCTAATAGCTAATAGCTGAAAGCTGATAGCTGAAAGCTGATAGCTGAAAGCTGATAGCTGAAAGCTGATAGCTGA
>NZ_JAAHHE010000230.1:0-5299 GCF_010692525.1 Moorena sp. SIO3B2 | reverse complement strand
ATAGCTGAAAGCTGATAGCTGAAAGCTGATAGCTGAAAGCTGATAGCTGAAAGCTGATAGCTGATAGCTTAGCTCCCTACTCCCTAAAACCCAGAATAAAAATAGCTCACCCAATTCAAAACTGCTACACATGGACACCTACGAATATCAAGTCGGTGGTAGTTTAAAATTAAATGCCCCTAGTTATGTAGAGCGTCGAGCTGATGCTGAACTTTATAATGCCTTAATTAGGGGTGAGTTTTGTTATGTGTTCAACTCCCGACAGATGGGTAAGTCTAGCTTGCGCTTACGGATCAAGCATCGACTGCAACAGGCTGGTTTTAGCTGCGCTTCTATTGATATGACGCGCATTGGTAGCGAAACTATTACTCCCCAGCAGTGGTATAAGGGATTAGTAGTTGAGTTATTAAGGAATTTCAAACTTTACCGGAAGGTTAATTTAAAAACTTGGTGGCGTGAGCACGATGATTTATCGGAAATCCAGCGATTGAGTCAGGTGATCGAAGAGATTTTGTTAGTTAACCTCAAAAGCGAAAAGATTTTTATTTTTATCGATGAAATCGATAGCGTGATTAGCCTCAATTTCCCGACCGATGATTTTTTTGCTCTGATTCGATCCTGCTATAACCAGCGAGCAGAAAATCCAGACTACAATCGCCTCACCTTTGCTTTATTTGGAGTCGCCACCCCTTCGGATTTAATTTCCCAGATAAAACGAACTCCTTTTAATATTGGTAAAGCTATTGATTTGCATGGTTTTACCCTAGAAGAAGCTCAACCATTAGCATCAGGATTAGTAGGATTAGTAGAGAATCATCAAACTATTCTCAAAGAGATATTGGCTTGGACAGGAGGACAACCATTTCTGACTCAAAAGCTGTGCTATCTGGTGCAGATATCGAATCAAAAGGCAATTAGTGGCTCTCTGACGATTCCCCCTGGTACGGAAGGATTTTGGTTAGAGCAGCTTGTGCGTAAGGAAATTATTGAAAACTGGGAAGCCAATGATCAACCGGAGCATTTACGAACCCTACGGGAACGCATTCTCAGAAATGAACAAGGCTCTAGTCGGTTATTAGCCCTTTATCAGGAAATCTTACAACAGGGAGAAATTGCTGCAGATGATACTCCTGAACAAATAGAATTACGGCTAAGTGGGTTAGTTGTCAAGGAGCCTGGTCAGGATAACAAAACTTCCCCAGTATTAAGGGTTTATAATCCCATCTACCAGTCTATTTTTAATCAGGATTGGGTTGAGCAAAAATTAGGGAATCTGCGACCTTATAATCAAGCCCTAAACGCTTGGTTAGCCTCCAACCGTGAAGATAATTCTCGGCTGTTGCGAGGACAAGCTTTAGCAGAAGCCTTAAACTGGAAAGCGGGCAAACGGTTGAGTATAGTAGATGATGAATTCTTAGCTGCTTGTCAAGAATTAAGCTGGGTTGAACAGCAACGGTATTTAGAAGCAGAACGGGCTAAGGAAGCAGAAGCAAGATTAGCAGAACAGAAAAAAAGTGCCAGACGACTCAAGTTCTTGCTAATGGCAGTGGGCACAGCATTGATGGTTTCCACAGGGTTAGGGGTGACCACTTACCTCGGATATAGACGCTCAGCTATTAGCGAAATGAATGCGATCGCAAAATCCTCAGCAGCGCTCTTTGCCTCCAATCAACAATTGGACGCCCTAGTAGAAGCGATCAGAGCCAAGGAACGATTGAAAAGCTTTGGTAACGCAGACCCCACTACGGAAACTCAAGTAGAATCGGTGCTAAGACAGGCAGTTTATGGGACTGTTGAATATAATCGCTTAGTAAAGCATAGTAATCAGGTTTGGGCAGTTGCCATTAACCAGGATGCTAATCTAATCGCTACCGCTAGTTACGATAAGACCATCAAACTCTGGACACTGGATGGTAAACTACTATCTACTCTCAACGGTCATCAAGCTGGAGTTTACGACATTGCCATTAGCCTAGACGGCAATCTGATTGCTTCCGCTAGTGACGACAAAACCGTCAAACTCTGGAAACGGGATAGTCAGGGAACGTTTCAACCCCGACCCTATAAAACCCTCAACGGCCATCAAGCTGGCGTTTATGGTGTTGCCATTAGCCCCGACAGCCAGATGATTGCTTCAGGGTCTGGAGACAAAACCGTTAAGCTCTGGAAAGCTGACGGTACCTTGATTACTACTCTTAAAGACCATAGCGCTACTGTTTATGGAGTGGCCATTAGCCCAGATGGTCAAACCATTGCGTCAGCGTCAGGGGACAAAACCGTTAAACTTTGGGGCTATAATGGGAAATTACTAAGGACGTTTCAGGGGCATAATGACCGCGTTTACAACGTTGCCATCAGCCCAGATGGTCAAACCATTGCGTCAGCGTCAGGGGATAAAACCGTTAGACTTTGGGGTACTGATGGCACTTTACTAAACACCCTTCAGGGCCATAGCGATCGCGTTTACAACCTTGCGATCAGCCCAGATGGTAAAACCATTGCGTCCGCGAGTTGGGACGGAACCGTTAACCAGTGGAGTTGGGAAGGCACATTACTCACTACCCTCAGAGGACATCAAGATTTAGTGTACGGTGTGGCCATTAGCCCAGACGAAAAAACTATTGCATCCGCGAGTTGGGATGGAACGGTCAGGCTCTGGAAACCCGATGGCATCATCCTCACCAGGCTCAGGGGGCATAGTGATTTAGTTTGGGCAGTGGCCATTAGCCCAGACGGAAAAACCATTGCATCGGCGAGTTGGGATCACACAGTCAAACTGTGGAATAAAGACGGTAGCCTACAAACAACCCTAACTGGCCATAGTGCTAGAGTTTCCGGAATAGCGATTAGCCCAGATGGTGAGATGATTGCCTCCGCTAGTGCCGATAACACCATCAAGCTCTGGCACAGAAACGGTAGCTTGCTAAAAACTTTAACAAATCATACCAGCGCCGTTTTAGCAGTAGTCTTCAGCTCCGACGGTGAGATGATTGCCTCTGCTAGTGCCGATAACACCATTAAGCTCTGGAAACAGGACGGTACCTTAATTAATACCCTCAAGGGCCATAGCGATCGCATTGATGGAGTAGCCTTCAGCAAGCGATGCAGCGCGGTCTTGGGGGTTTCCCCCATGAGCGACTGCATCAAGAAAGACGGGACTCTAATTGCTTCCGCCAGTTGGGATAAAACTGTCAAGCTTTGGAAGCCAGACGGAACCTTGATTACTACCCTGAAAGGACACCATGACCGGGTTTACAGCGTTGCCATCAGTCCCGACGGTGAAACCATTGCGTCAGCGAGTTGGGACAAAACCATTAAACTCTGGAAGCGCGATGGTACCTTGATTACTACCCTCAACGGTCATCAAGCAGGGGTATTAGCAGTAGTGTTTAGCCCTGACGGTAACAGAATTGCTAGCGCTAGTTATGACAAAACCGTCAAACTCTGGAAGCAGGATGGAACCCTTTTAACTACCCTGAAAGGACATAGCGATGGCGTCTTAGCCGTAGTTTTCAGCCCAAATGGTGAGATGCTCGCCTCCGCTAGTGGAGACAACACTGTTATTATATGGGATTTAGATCAAGTCCTCGATTTAGATCAGTTACTAATCTATGGTTGCAATTGGATACAAGATTATTTGAACACTAACTCGGAGGTTAATGATGTTTGTCACCCTTTTGAATAGGCAATAGGCATGCTAGCAATAGGCAAGAGTAGATGTAGGGTGGGCAGTGCAACAGACCGATTGATCTGGCTTGGATTTTGCGTAGGTATGCACTGCCCACCAAGAATTAATTACAATCGAACAATTGTTGTTAACTGATACTCAATGGGATTCGGCTTCGCCGACCCGATGGGAACTCATTCAACATTTTCACTAATCATACTAACCGGTTTGATTCTTGTTTGACCCGGTGGTGCGTTACACCGACCGGCTGTAGCAATGCTGAGGACGAGGCAGAAAATGAGGGTGAGCCCGTCTTATCACGCACCCTACGCAACTTTCAACCGAACAACCTTCAACCTTAAACCGAACAACCTTCAACCGAACAACCTTCAACCTTCAACCTTCAACCGAACAACCTTCAACCTTCAACCGAACAACCTTCAACCGAACAACTTTCAACCCCCAAAAAAATAGCCGCAGAAATACTTTCCACGGCTAGAATTTATCTTTATGACTCAACTTTGTAAACCAAACCAGACAACATAATCCGATATGATTAGACCGTAAGCATATGCGCTACGCGCACGCTACGGGAACAGCTATCAGTTATCAGCTTTCAGTTATCAGCTATCAGTTATCAGCTTATGCGCTACGCCAACAGCTTTTGAATAAAACAGGTAACTATTTGTTTAATCTGAGTTATGTCTGCTGACCGCTGACTGCTGACCGCTGACTGCTGACCGCTGACCGCTGACCGCTGACTACTGACTTCAGACCCGATTTTTTTGCCAAGGGGGTAAAACCCCCCATAAGTTAGTTTAACCGATAATTAAGTACTTCGTCATTATCGTAATGAATTCCCCTGGGATCCCAGTGGGCTGAAGGGGGCTCCACTCCGAGATTTCCGCGTAACGCAGTGCATAAAGGGCATACATGGTATTGAGTATTGCCTTACGTGACCCTTTCAAAATGTGCTTAACTGGGTATTTTTTTGGAGAAGGTTCCTGAGGAGTATTACCGGGAGTAGTCTCTTCAGGATTGTTGTTTTCGTTTGGTACAAAGTCTTCAGTCATAATTAAACTCGTGTTTGAAGTTTACAACTATAATCATAACGATTATAGTTAAAATTGTCAAGGAATTTTAGAATTTTTTTTCTGAAGGGGTATTGAAAGAAAATGTACGGAAAAGAAATAGAATTTAGAATTTAGAATTTAGAATTGGGAATTGGGAATTGGGAATCGGGAACAGTTGCGTAGGGTGCGTTAGGGGCGGACTTGCCCTAATTGTTTGCTCAAGCGCCAGCCTTGGTATAGTCCGCCCCGTAACGCACCACCAGGTCAAACAGCAAAAGAATCGTAGGGTGGGCATTGCCGATAAATATCATGATTGAACGGCGATTAATGAAATGGGCAATGCCCACCAATACCCAATCATAATCGGGAATCGGGAATCGGGAATCGGGAATCGGGAATCGGGAATCGGGAATCGGGAATCGGGAATGCCTTCGCTTAGCGTGACATGCAGATCAATCGCATTTTTATTGGAAGTTAATTTACTGATATCATCGGCAACAGTAAGAAAAAAAAATGAAATATATAATAGAAAATGTGATAGGTATATAAAATGAATTGT